>CAZBEP010000056.1:3775-7278 GCA_964490925.1 uncultured Eggerthellaceae bacterium
GCCGCCGACGACAGGGGGCGTGCGCTATGAAAGCTGTGTTCCTTCGAGAGATCCGCGCCTACGCGACGACGATGTCGGGCTGGGCGTTCTGCGCGCTGCTGCTCCTGTTCATCGGCATATATACAATGGTTTACAACCTCAACTACGGCTACGGCAACTTCGAATACGCGCTGTCGGGAGTCACGTTCGTCTACCTCATGACGACCCCGGTGCTCACCATGCGCTGCTTCGCGGAGGAGCGGCGGCAAGGCACCGACCTGCTGCTGTATTCGCTGCCGGTCACCTCGGGGCGCATCGTCGCCGGCAAATACCTCGCAATGATCGCCCTTTTGGCCGTCCCCGCACTGATCGTGTGCACCTATCCGCTCATCCTGTCGCTGTTCGGCTCGGTGTACCTGCCGACCGCCTACGCAAGCATCTTGGCGTTCTATCTTCTCGGAGCGGCGCTTGCCGCCATCGGCATGTTCGCATCGTCGCTGTGCGAAAGCCAGGTGACGGCCGCCGTCGTGTGCTTCGCCCTCGTGCTGGCCGACTACTTCCTTCCCGGCATCGCCTCGTTCGTCCCGAGCGGGGCAGGGTGGGCGCTCGTCGTGGCCACCGCGCTCATCGTCGCCTGCGTCGTCGGGCTCGCCGTGCTTACGAAAAACGGCCTGTTCGCGCTCGGCCTCGGCATCGTCGCCGAGATCGCGCTCATCGCCGTGGCCGTCGTGAACGGCAGCGCCCTCGACGGGCTCGTTTCCGACCTCATGTCCGGGCTTTCGCTGTTCGATAGGTTCTCCCCCTTCGTCGACGGGCTCATCGACGTCGCGTCGGTGGTCTTTTACGTCGCCGTGGCAGCCGTGTTCGCCGTGCTGACGGCCCATACGTTCGAGAAGCGGAGGTGGAGCTGATGAAGCCGTTCCGATCAAAGCCCGGGCGCGGCAACGGCGCTCCGGAAGAAGGCGCGGCCGCCCGCAAGACCGAAACCCCTTCGAGGCGCACGCCGGGCGCAGGCGCCGCACAGTCGCTGCGTCTCGCGTTTTCGCGCGACTCCCTCAAAGGCCAGTTCACAAGCAGGGCGTTCCGTGCAGGCGGGTACTCGGCGGCCGTATGCGTCGTCGTGATAGCCATTGCCGCCGTCGCCGTCGCCATCGCGCAGGCCCTGCCCTCCTCGTACGCGAGCATCGACATCTCGGAGGGAGGCACCTCCACCCTCTCCGACGACTCCATCGCCTATCTCGCCTCGCTTACCGAGGACGTGACGATCTACCTCGTTGCCGAGGAAGGCAGCGAGGACGAATACCTTGCGGCCCTGCTTCCGCGCTATGCCGAGGCAAGCGCGCACGTGACCGTCGAGCAGCGCGACCCGGTGCTCTACCCCGCGTTCGCAAACCAGTACACATCGGACGGCCTGGTCATCGAATGCGGCGACGACTACCGCATCGTGGAGTCGAGCTCTCTGTACGAGCTGGGCAGCTCCTACACATACGAGTTCGTCGGGGAGTCCGCCATCACGAACGCGATCGTCGCGCTCACGAGCGCGGACCTGCCGGTCGTCTACACGCTCACCGGGCACGGGGAGTCCTCGCTGCCCACCACCATCGAATCCGACCTCGAGGATTCCAACTACGTGATTTCCGACCTTAACCTGCTTGCCGTCGACGCCGTGCCCGACGACGCGGACGCCGTCATCATGTACGTGCCGACAAGCGACCTGTCTGACGACGAGCGCGACCGGCTGCTCGCGTACCTCGAGGCAGGCGGGCGTTTCCTCCTTGTGACCGACTACGGCACCGACGCCCCCAACATCGACGCCGTCATGGCGGCGTACGGCCTCGAGGCGGTCGACGGCGTGGTCGTAGAGGGCTCAAGCGGGTCGAGCCTGTCGGGCTACCCCTACTACCTGCTGCCGACGCTCGGAACCTCCGACGCGGTGGGAGACGTGTCGGAGAGCGCGAGCGTGGTCGTCCCGATGGCTCACGGCATAGCGGAGACGGACGAGGCCGCATCCGACAGCGACCTGACCGTCGAGGCGATCCTTTCGACGTCGGATTCTGCATACGTAAAGACCGACCCGGAAAACGCCCAGACGCTTTCTCAGGAAGAGGGAGACATCGCCGGCCAGACCATGGTCGGAGCCTCCGCAACGCGGACCCTCGACGACGGGTCGGAGGCGCGCGTCGTATGGTACAGCTCGTCGATGATGCTCGACGACACCATAAACATGCAGATCGGAGGCACCAACGGACAGCTCTTCGCCGCATCGCTGGCCTGGCTGGCAGACGCGCAGGACACGACGCTTTCGATCAGCGGGAAGAGCCTCGGCACGACGACGCTCGTCATCGACGCCGCCTCTGCCATAACGCTTTCCGCGTTCGTCGTCGCCGTCGTGCCTGCGGCCTTCCTGATCTGCGGGTTCACCGTCTGGCGCGACCGAAGGAGGAGGTAGCATGGAGGGTCGGGGCGAACAGGCGCATCGGACGAATCGGCGCGGCAGGACGCTCGCGCTGCTGTGCGCGGCGCTTGCCGCACTCGCGATCGCGTATTTCGCGGTGCTCGCGCTTTCTGCCGACGACGACACGGCAGACGCAGAGACCCCGCTGCTCTCCGACGTCGAGTCGGCGCGCGTGACGCAGATCTCGATTTACGCCTCCGACGAATCGCTCTCGCTCGTGCGCGAGAACGGAAGCTGGTCGCTTTCGGACGACCCGGACGAGTCGCTCGACCAAGACGCGGTGGGGTCGCTCGTCGATGCGGCGGTGTCCGCGACGTATTCGCGCGTGATCGAGGCCGACCAGATAAGCGCCGACATGGGGCTTGACGATCCGAGTGCGGAAATCGAGCTTTCCGTCGGCGACGAGGCGATCACGATCTCGTTCGGCATCGAGACCTCCGACGGCTCGGCGCGCTACGTGCGGCTGTCCACCGGGGACGAGGCGTACCTCGTCGACGCGACGCTGCTCGACACGTTCTCCGTTTCCGCGAACGACCTGTTTGAACAGGAATCGGGGCCGGGGGCGCTCTCCACGACGTTCACGTCGTTTCTCATCGAGCGCGCAGACGGGACGCTTGCGCTTGCGCGCACCGAGGAGACCGACGACGAGGGGTCGACGACCGCGACCTGGACGGCCGACGACGGGTCGGGAGCCGTCGAGATCGACTCCTCCGAGGCGGTCGCGCTCGTGAACCTCGTGAACAACGTCTCGTGGGCATCGTGCGTCACGACCGCCGACGACGGCGCGACCGACTACGGCTTCGCATCGCCGACCGTGCGCGTCACGTTCGAGTACGCGACGGAAACGGCGGTCGAGACCGGCGAGGTGGACGAGGACGGCGATGCCGTATACGAGACGCGCGTCGATGAGTACGAGTACGTGCTGGTCATCGGCGCGCAGGCAGAGGACGGCTCGTACTACGCGCAGCCGGAGGGGTCGTCGGCGGTGTACACGCTGTCCGCCGACGACGTCGCCGAGCTGATCGGCGCGACGGCAGCCGGGCTGATGGCGACCGACGCGTAGGCCGCC
>CAZBEP010000056.1:7378-9105 GCA_964490925.1 uncultured Eggerthellaceae bacterium
CCTCCCGCTCGAAGTCATCTCCCGCCCGAGGCCGGGCGCAAAGCTCTTAGAACGCCTCGCGGCTCACGAGTTCGTCGAGGGAGAGGCGCTCAGCATGTCGAGGCGACGGCGCGGCGACGGCGTGCCCCACCATGAGCAACTCGACGAGCCTGTAGCTTTCCGGCACGTTGAAGCGCTCGCGCACCGCCTCGTGGTCGAAGGCCCCCACCCAGCAGGTGCCGAGCCCCAGGCTTGCGGCGGCGTTCTCCATGTTCGTAAGCGCGATGGCGGTGTCGATGTCGCCGAAGTCGCAGGTCTCAGGCCCCATCGGGGCGGCCGGGTGGCTCGACTTCCCGTAGTCGTACGCCGCGATGATGACGGTCGGCGCCCCGTAGCGGCACTTCGTGCACTCGTCGATCTTCGCGAGCCCTTCGGCGCTCTGCACGACGGCGAGCCGCGTCGGCTGATAGTTGCGCGCCGAGGGGGACTTGCGCGCCGCCTCGAGGATGACGGCAAGCTCTTCGTCGGTGAGCTGGGCGTCGCCGAACTCGCGGCACGAATAGCGCCGCCCGACGAGCGCGAGATAATCTTCGGCCATGATGCTGCCTCCTTGCGTTCGCTGCGGCGCCGCGGCGAACGGCCGGCTTTGCGATCACGCCTCGCCCGCTGCGGCGCCTTCTTCGTCCTTGGGCAAGTATACCGCGCGCACGAGGTATTCGACGTTGCCCGCCGGCCCGATGATGGAAGATTCGACGGTGCCGGAGACATCGAATCCCTGCGCCGCAAGCGCCGCGCGCACCTCGTCAACCGTGCGCAGGCGGACCGCCTCGTCGCGCACGACGCCGCGGTCCGCCTCGTCGCGGCGGGACTCGAACTGCGGCTTCACAAGCCCGATGAACACGCCGCCCGGCCGGCACAGACGCGCGAACACCGGCGTGAGCCCCGCGAGCCCGATGAAGCTCACGTCCGCGACGACGAGGTCGAACGGCGCCCCGAGTGCCGCCGGGTCGGCCGTGCGGATGTTCGTGCGCTCGAACACGTCCACGCGCGCGTCTTGGCGAACCTTCCACGCAAGCTGCCCGTAGTTCACATCCACGCAGGCCACGTGCGCCGCACCCGCCTGGAGCAGGCAGTCCGCGAACCCGCCCGTGGACGACCCGACGTCGATGCAGCGCAGGCCGCGCACGTCCTGGCCGAACGCGTCGAGCGCGCCGCGCAGCTTGAGCCCGCCGCGCGAGACGAACCGCTTCGCCCCTTTGACCGACACCGCCGCGTCGGGCGTCACCTTCGCGGCGGGCGATGTCGCGTAGGCATCGCCGACCTTCACCTCGCGGGCGAGCACGGCGCGCAGCGCGGCCGCCTCGTCGGGAACGAGGCCGCGTTCGACAAGCAGGGCATCGAGACGCATCTTCTTCATGCCCCCAGTATAGCGCCGTCGGGACGCAGGGCGCAGGCGGGGGCACGGGAGGGAACCCGCGCGGGGACGCAAAAGCGGGAGCGAGGCAGCCTGCGAGATCGCGGGGCGCGGGCCACAGGCAGCGCTCCGGACACGCCGGCCGTCCGGAGCGCATGGTTCGACCGTTTTCATTGTTTTTGTGCCGCGAAACGATGAAAAAGGTCGAGCCGTCGGTCATGACGCGAAGCGTGCCGCAGGGGCGCCCGCGCGAACCCAAGATGACGGGCGGGCAGCTCGGGTGGAGCCCGTCCGGCGGCGGCCTGGCACAGCGAGCTTGCGAGGTAGTCCCATA
>CAZBEP010000057.1:0-1378 GCA_964490925.1 uncultured Eggerthellaceae bacterium
GATCGGCCAGTCTGCCAAAAAACCAGCGTTCGCAGGGGAAACGGCAGACAAGGGATCGCGGGCGCGGCGGGCGTGCGGCGGGCGTGCGGCGGCTGCGGCGCGCGGCGCGGGTCGGCGGGTCGCGCGGGGCGGCCTGCGGCGCCCGATTCCGCCCGATGCCACCCGATTCCGCCCGGCGCGGCCCGGCGCCGCGAAACGCTCCCGTTTTGTGCAGGAAAGCGCGGGTAGGGCAGGCGCGGCGGGCGGTTTCGAGGAAACGAGGAAGGCGGGCTTCGCGTTTCGCCTGGTCGCGGCGATGCCGACCCGGCGCGGCGATGCGGAAGGAGCCCTCGGGACCCCTTCCCCGTGCCCTACCCGAAAAAAGCCGGCGAAACAAGGCTCTGCGGGTGGAATCCGCGTGGGGTCTGCGGAACCTGCGACGCCCGCGCGCTGCGGAGTCCGCATGCCGGGTGTCGGCGGACGGATAGGAGGAAACATGTACGACACGACCTTCATCGACGAGCTGGCAAGCGGCGCCCCGACGCCGGGCGGCGGCGGGGCGGCGGCGTATACGGGAGCGCTCGCCGCGGCGCTCGGGTCGATGGTGTGCAACCTGACGGTTGGCAAGAAGAAGTACGCCGAGGTGGAAGATGGGATGCGCGCCGCGCTCGAGCGGCTCGAGGCGCTCCGGGCGCGGCTCGTCGCGCTCGTAGACGCGGATGCGGCGGCGTTCGCGCCGCTCGCGGCGGCCTATCGTCTGCCGAAGGAGACGCCCGAAGAGCAGGAGGCCAAAGATGCCGCGCTCCAGGCAGCGCTCGTCGGCGCGTGCGAGGTGCCGCTCGACATCATGCGCGCCCTCGCCGAGGCGGCCGAGGAGGTCGACTACGTGGCGCGCAACGGCAGCCGCCTGGCGGTGTCGGATGCGGGAGTCGCCGCCGTGTTCGCGAAGGCCGCCGTCCAGGGCGCGGCGTTCAACGTGTACATCAACGTCGCTTCGATGGCAGACGCTGCGCGCGCCGAGGCGTACCGCGCCGAAGCGGACGCGATCATCGACCAGGTGGGCGCGCGCTGCGACGCCGTTTACGCCTACGTGATGGAGGAGGTGCGCTAGCCTCGCACCAGGCGTCAACCTGCCTGCTGCCGCACTGCGCCCGGCGCGGCAGCAGGCGCCCCGCGCCCCGCCACCGCTGATGCCCGCCGCCCACTCGTCCCCGGCGCCCCACCACCGCTGGCTCCCGATGCGGCGGCTCTGCTTCCCGCAGCTCCGCCATCTCGTCCCCGCCCCCGGCGCGCCCCGTCGGGATTCCGAACCCGGCGTGCCCCCGCTGTCCGCCTGTCGTCGGGCGCGCTGACGCGGACGGATCCGGGCGCGCCCCCGATGCTCGCTATGCGCCCCCGA
>CAZBEP010000057.1:1478-2942 GCA_964490925.1 uncultured Eggerthellaceae bacterium
TTCGGGGGCGACGTAGCGCCGGTCTTTCGTGGCGCCGACGGCGACGAGCTTCCCGTCGGCGACCAGGGGCGAGTTGCCCGCCGGTGCCCCGCCGCCCTCGTCGCTGCCCGTGAGCTGCGGATAGCGGTCGGCGACCTCGGCGTGCAGGCGCTCGAAGGCGGGAACGTAGCGTTCGATAATGGTATCGACGAGGCGGGACGCGCGCTCGGAGTCGTAGACGCGCGCGACGCTGTTCCGATCCCGCAGCATGGAAAGCCACAGATCCTCGTCGATCGAGTCATAGTACCGATACGCCGCCTTGACGACTTCGCGGGGGGATCCCGTTGCGGAAACGGGGTCCCCTTCGTACGCGAGCAGCTCTTTGAGCAGCTTCCAGCTAAGCTCGAATTGCAGGGCGAACTTGGCGATGACCCCGCCTTGGACGAACTCGTTTGCCAAGTCCTCCTCGCCGGCGCGCGAGAGCACGTCGAGCGCGGAGGCGAAGTTGTCAAACTTTCTCATAGAGCACCACCCCGTCGCGGGCGATTTCCGCGCGCAGTTCCTCCGACACCGGGTCGTCGAGGTTCACGACGTCGACCTCGAGCAGCGACCAAAGGTCGTTCTGCAAGCGGTCTTTGAATAAGGCTTGGCGCGGGCAGCCCTCGACCGCGAGGTCGATGTCGCTTTTCGGGCGGTTGTCGCCCCGCGCGCGCGACCCGAAGAGCACGACGCGCTGCGCGCCGGCCTCGCGGGCGAACGCGGCGATCTGCCGATAGACGTCTTCAATGTCCGCCATGGCTCCTCCCGATACCCTTGCAGCCCATGATACCGCACGCGCCGTGCGCGACGCCGCCTCATGGCGGACGACGTAAAGCTGATGGGGCCAGACCCCGTCCGATGCCGACCATCCCTTCGTCGATGCCAGCCGCAGGGTGGGTCTCGACGGAGAGGCCGGCGACACCCGCCCTATGGGGTTGCCCGGCTCTTTCCTGCGGATCGCAGCGCCCGTGAGGCGGACGGGCCTTCTCGTGCGAGCCGCTTGGACTCTCTGCGTTCTCGACGAGTGCGCCTGCGGGGCGTTTCTGAGCCAGCACGGGTCGTTCGGGGAAGCGCGCGGCGAGACTGCGGATGGTGGGGCGCCCGAAAGCTGCGGCTTCGGAGGAGTTAGCCACGGCTCGGGAGGATCCTCGGCCCGCGCACGCACGGGAGGGTTCGCAGAGACCCATTTTTTGCGGTCTGGGAGGATCTTCGGGCGGTTTGGGAGGAGTTAGCCTCGGCTTGGGAGGGACGCGGAGGCATCGTCTGATCGCGACCTGGGGAAATGCCGTGCGGGGGCGGGGGAGGGAACCCGCGTCCGGCCGCGTTCTCTCCCAAACCGTGAAAAAGGAGCCTCCCAGAGGGCTCCGATGCGTGCGGCGAGGCGGCGCCCGCCGCAAGTCTCGCGAATCTCGCGTGCGACAGGATGGCGGGAGACGGGGATTCCGG
>CAZBEP010000057.1:3042-5452 GCA_964490925.1 uncultured Eggerthellaceae bacterium
GGGCGGGCGGCCGGCGGCTCGGATGGCGGGCACGGCCGTCGAGGGTGGCCGGGGAACCGCCGAGGGTTTCGGGGGGTGAAGCGCAAGGCGCTTGACGGTGCCGGAGAAAGCGCCGTTAAGGAAGCAATACGGTTCCGCATGTGGTACGATCAAAGTCGGCTTCAAGGAGGCGCGATGGCGACGGCGACCACGACGGCAAGGATGGACGAGGCGCTCAAGCGCGATTTCGATACGGTGGTCTCCGAGATCGGGCCGAGCGCGAACACTGCCTTCCTCGAGTTCGTGCGCAAGGTCGTCGCGGTCGGGGGTATCCCGTTCGAGATGCGCGACCCGCACGTGCGCGAGGGCGGGTGACCGAGGGAATCCCCGTCTACCGGCTGCGCCTCTCCGAACACGGCAACCTCGTCATGCCCGCAGATTGGGACGACGAGGAGGACGCGGCACACGACACGAGGAGGGACTCATGGCCACGGTGCTTACGGGAAGGGAAGTCGCAGCACACATCGCCGACGACCTGCGAGGCCGGATCGAGCGTTTAAGCGAGAAGGGCGTCACGCCCACGCTTGCCCTGGTGCGCATGGGGTGCCGCCCCGATGACGTGTCCTACGAGCGCACGGCGATGAAGCGCGCCGCGAGCCTGGGCGTGGCGACCAAATCCTACGTGCTCGACGAGTCTGCGCCGCAAGAGGAGCTCGAAGAGACGCTGCGCTCCATCAACCGCGACGCGTCGGTGCACGGCTGCCTCATGTTCCGGCCGCTGCCGCGCGCAATCGACGAGCGCGCGATGTGCGATGCGCTTGCGGTCGGCAAAGACATCGACGGCATCTCGATGGGGGCGCTCGCGTCGGTGTTCGCCGGCACGGGCGAGGGCTTCGCCCCCTGCACGCCGGCCGCCTGTTTGGAGACGCTCGACTTCTACGAGATTCCGATCAGCGGCAAGCACGTGGTGGTGATCGGGCGCAGCCTCGTGGTCGGCAAGCCGCTTTCCATGATGCTGCTTGCGCGCCACGCGAGCGTGACCATCTGCCACAGCCGCACCGAGGATCTGCCTGCGATCACGCGCGAGGCCGACGTCGTCATCTGCGCGACGGGGCGGGCGCGCGCGTTTGGCGCGGAGTTCTTCGCGTCCGGTCAGACCGTGCTCGACGTCGGGATCAACTTCGACGACGACGGGAAGCTCTGCGGCGACGTCGACTTCGACGCGGTCGAGCCGGTCGTCGGCGCCATCACGCCGGTGCCGAGCGGCATCGGCTCGGTCACGACGAGCGTCACGATGCAGCACACCGTCGCGGCCGCCGAGGCGATGCTCGCCGGGAGGGGGTAGCGCAGACGGGCGTTCCCCTTCGCTGCTCGCGGGGCATGGCGTATCATGGTGCCATGGCAGATGAACCCGCATACGAGCGCACGACCGACGACGCCGAGGCGACGAGGCGTTTCGCTGCGACTCTCACTCCGCATCTCGAAGCCGGGGACGTCATCGTGCTTTCCGGGGATCTCGGCGCGGGCAAGACGCGGTTCGTGCAGGGTATCGCCAGGTCGCTCGGCGCGCCTGCCGATGCGACGAGCCCGACCTTCAACATCCTTCACGAGTACCGAGGCGGCCGCCTGCCCGTCTACCACTTCGACCTGTATCGGCTCGATGACGCCGCGCAGCTCGACGACCTCGCGTATTTCGAGACGCTCGAGGGCGACGGCGTGTCGTGCGTCGAATGGGGCGGCAAGTTCCCCGAGGCGCTGCCGTGCGACTATCTAGAGGTCTCCCTTTCCGTCGGCGCGGGCGGCTCGCGCAACGTGCGAGCGCGCGCATGTGGGGAGGCGGCTCGCGAGCTTTTGTCCCGCTGGGCGAAAGATCCGGCGTCCCGCCTCGCGAGGGCGGTGTAGAGTCTTGCGCGTCGCGCGACGAGAGGGGCTGAGCAGTGGTTGACCAGGGAAGGCGGAAGATCGCGCTCGCGTTCGACACGGCGAACGAGGTCATCGCGATCGGGGTGGGCGCGCTCGATTCTGTCCGCCGCGCCGTCGAGCCTGTCGCGTCGGTGGCGGTCGAGGCGCGCCGCGCGTCGAACACGCAGCTTCTGACCAGGATTGATGCCGTGCTTGCCGGCGTGGGCGCGGGGCGCGGCGAAATCGCGTGCGTGGCGTGCGGGCGCGGGCCGGGGTCGTTCACCGGCGTGCGCATCGCGATGGCGACGGCGAAGGGCGTCGCGTCGGCTCTCGGAGTGCCGCTCGTCGGCGTGTCGACGGCCGATGCCGTCGCGTGGGGCGCGCAGGCCGCAGGGGTGCGCGGCCGGCTTGCCGTCGTCGCGGATGCCATGCGCAAAGAGGTCTATCCCGTGCGCTTCGATGTGTGCGGAGCCGGGGTTGAGCGCCTCGACCCGGATACGGTGGCGAAGGCCGACGCCGCAGCTGAAGC
>CAZBEP010000057.1:5552-9046 GCA_964490925.1 uncultured Eggerthellaceae bacterium
CCCGGCTGCGGGCGACGACGGTGCCCCGGCTGTGGTCTCGGGCGGTGCTGCTGCGAGTCCGGCGGTCGCCTTCCGGCCGCTCGATGCCGCGCATGCCGCCGATGTCGCCGCGCTTGAGGCGCGCATCATGGGATCCGACGCGTGGAGCGAAGCCCTCGTCGCCGACGAGCTGCCGAGAGCTGATCGTACCTGGTGGGCGGCGTATGCCGTGGATGCTGGCGAGCAGCGGGAAGCGGGTGTCGCGATCGAGCGCGGGGACGCGCGGCTCGTCGGATATGCGGGCGGGTGGGTCGTCGACGGCGGCGTGCAGGTGCTGAAAGTCGGCGTCGACCCGGCCTGGCGCCGTCGCGGCGTCGCGCGCGCCCTGCTCTCCCGCGTCGCCGCCGACGCGCGCGACCTCGGGGCGCAGGGGTGCTCGCTCGAGGTGCGCGCGGGCAACGCCGAGGCGCAGGCGTTTTACCGGGCGCTCGGGTTCTCGCCGGTCGGCACGCGCCCGCGCTACTACTCTGATCGCGAGGACGCCCTCCTCATGCAAGGGCCTCTGCCGCTCGAGCGGCACGACGTGGCGGGCATGCGGCTCGAAGCGCACGACGACGCCGTGCGCGCGACGCACGCGGCGCGCCCCGCCCCCGCCGCGTCGGCCGACTCCGCACCCGCTGAAGCGGCGCGCCCCGCCCCCGCCGCGTCGGCGCGGTCTGGCCCCGGCGAGCCGCCGACCGCCTCCGTCCCCGCTGCGTCGTCGCATCCCGCCCCCGTTCGCCCGCTCATCCTCGCGATCGAGTCGTCGTGCGACGAGACGGCCGCTGCGATCATCGACGGCGCCGGCGTGCTTCATGCCGACGTCCTCGCCTCGCAGGTCGATTTTCATGCGCGCTTCGGCGGCGTCGTCCCCGAGATCGCGAGCCGCAAGCACATAGAGGCGATCTGCGGCGTGTGCGAAGAATGCTTCGACGTTGCCGCACTATCGCTCGGCATGCCTTCGCTTTCTTGGGGAGACCTCGATGCCGTCTCGGCGACCTACGCTCCGGGGCTCGTCGGCGCGCTCGTGGTGGGCGTGGCGTTTGCGAAGGGGGCCGCCTGGGCGCTCGACGTGCCGTTCATCGGTGTGAACCACCTCGAGGGGCACCTGTACGCGAACAAGGTCGGCGCGCCCGACTTCGCACCGCCGGCGGTCGTGTCGCTCGTCTCCGGCGGCAACACGATGCTCGTGCACATGCGCGGCTGGGGCGACTATGCAACCCTCGGCGCGACGATCGACGACGCCGTGGGAGAAGCCTTCGACAAGGTGGCCAAGGCGCTCGGGCTGGGGTATCCGGGAGGGCCGGTCATCTCGAAGCTCGCCGCCGAGGGCGACCCGCGCGCGATCCCCTTCCCGCGCGCGATGCTCCATTCGGGCGACCTGCGCTTTTCGCTGTCCGGACTCAAAACGGCCGTGACCTCCTACATCGCCGGCGAACAGGAGGCCGGGCGCGAGCTGAACTTGCCCGACATAGCCGCGAGCTTCCAACAGGCCGTCATCGACGTGCAGATCGCGAAGGCCAAGACGGCCCTGCGCGACACGGGCACGCCGACGTTTTGCCTTGGGGGCGGGGTCGCGGCCAATCCTGCGCTGCGCGCGGCCTATGAGCGGCTCTGCGCGGAGGAAGGCGTGCGGCTTGTGATGCCGCCGCTTTCCGCGTGCGGGGACAACGCCGGCATGATCGCGCTCGTGGCGCTCGACCGTTACCGGGAGGGACGGTTCTTCGGGCTTGACGCCGACGCGCTCGCGCACGCAAGCCTCGATGAGCCGTACTGACCCGCCGCCGTGCCTGCTGCGTGCGGATGCCGGCGGCCACCGCACGCGCGACGCCCGTCGCTTGCGCCCGACCGGCCGGCCGGCGAGGCGGCTGGCGGCGCGCCCCTATCGCCGCTTCGCTTCCGCCGGGTAGGCGATCCAGGCGACGGCGTAAGAGGCGGCCATGCAGCAGATGGCGCCGATGATGGACGCCGAAAACCCGAGCGAGTCGTTCACCATGCCCCAGATGAGCGACGCCCCGCCGATGCCGATATCGTTTGCGAGCAGCACGAGCGCGTTGGCGGCGCCCCAGCGTTCCGGCGGCGTGTTCTTCACGGCGACGGATTGGTTGACCGGCATGCCGAGCCCGAGGAACACGCCGTAGAACAGTCCGGCGAGATAGAACAGCGGCTCGGCCGTCGGCGACAGCAGCAGCAGCGCGAACGCGGCAATGCCGCAGGCGATCGTGATGCCGTAGATGGTGATCGGCAACGTCACGTCCATGAACGACTTCGACTTGACGCGCACGGCGATCATCGAAACAGCCGACAGCGTGAAGAACAGCCCCGCGTTGAGGATGCCGATGCGCTCGCCGTACAGCCCGACGAACGAGATCGCGAACCCAGTCGCCGCGCTCATGAGCAGCAAGGGAGCGGCACCGGGGACGGCGTGCGGTTCGAACAGGGAGCGCAGGCCGCGGGCGGGCGCGCTCGTTCGGGCGGGTGTTCGGGCGGGAGGTTCGCCTTCGACTGGGCGGGACTGCGCTTTGTCGGCGGCGCTGTGGCTCGCCTTGCAGGCGGGGGTTCCGTTTCCGGCGCGCTCCGCCCGGCGGCGGTAGACGGCCTCGGGCGGGAGCAGGGAAGGCCGGCGCTCGTAGCGGCAGGCGACCGAGAGGGCGAAGGCGATCGTCGTCGTCCCCGTCAGGACGAAGAAGAGGTTCTGTGGCGGGTCGGTGCCGAGGATGGCGAGCGCGAGCGCCGGGCCGAACGACATGGCGACCGCCTGGCCGAGCCCGTAGTAGCCGATGCCCTCTCCCATGCGCGAGGGAGGCAGCGCGTCGGCGGCTGCGGTCGCGACGGCTGTCGTCGCGGCGGCGAACCCGGCGCCCTGGACGATGCGCGCGACCACGAGTGCGGCATCGTTCACGACGAGCCCGGCGAGCAGCGTGCCGCATGCGAGCGCGAGCGTGCCGCAGGAGGTGACGATCATGCGCCCGCGCGCGTCGACGACCGGCCCGAGTGCGAGTCGCGTGATCGCGGCGGCGGCGGAGAACACGGCCGAGAGCGCCCCGGCGAACGTCGCGGTCCCGCCGATTCGCTCCACGTATACCGCGAGGCCGCCGTTGAGCCCTTGCCCGGTCACGAACAGGAAGAACGAGATCGCGATGATGATCGCGAACGGAACCGACCAAAGCCTCGACGCCGCGCCGCGCGTCGTGCGGCCGCCGCCGATTGCGCCGCGTTCGGCGGCATCGGTCGGAGTCTCTGTGTTCGGTCGGTGTGTCATGATCCCATGATACGCCTTCGTCCCGCCCGCGCCTACCGTTCGCCTGGATGAAACAACGGCGTGGTTGGGGTGGCGGGGTCGGAGCTGTCTGTCGAAAAGCCCGCGAACGCAGGGAAAACGGCAGACAGCGCAGCCGAGCGCAGGGTTTTCGACAGACACGGAGCCTTCTGTCTGTCAAAAACCCTGCGCCCGGAATCCCTGTCTGTCGAAAAGC
>CAZBEP010000058.1:0-8999 GCA_964490925.1 uncultured Eggerthellaceae bacterium
ATCCCTCGGGCGGGCCTTGCGGCCCGTCCTCCGGATCGGAGTTGTCCATACCCCCCAAAACTTTACGCCGTGCGTCGTGCTTCAAATTTTTCGGGGGGGTGCATTTAGCATCATGCGGAGCATGCCGCAGGCCCTCACCGCGCTGCTGCGCCTTTCGTGCACGTTCGGGTGCTTTGGGGCGGCTCGCGTATGGCGGCCGGTTTTGTCCGCGCTTCGCGCGCAAAGCGAGCTCCTTTCCGCGCAAGCCATAGCCGGAGACGACGACGGCACGTCTCGCGAGCAGGCAGTTCGTGAGGCGAATGACGCCGTCGAAGGCCTCGGTAGACGTGAACGAGTTCGCGCGGGCTCACGACGAGCGCCGCGACATCGGGCGCGTCCGCTAAGGAAGCCCGGTTAATCGCTTTCATCCGAATCAGCCTCGTGCCGGAGCGGATGCGAATGCAAGCGAGCTACCGCAGTCTGCGTCGACGAGGCTTAAGCGCCAAAAGATGAGGTTCGGGGCGGATTCGGGCGGAATGAATCGACCAGCGTTTCTTCAGGAAAGGCTTACAGCGCGCGGGCGAAGGTGAGGCAGCGCAGATACACGCCGACGGGACGTAGGTATATGAACGCGTAGCCGCGCAGGCGATCGCCTCAACGAGCTTGGCGCTTGTCGAGCCAATCGCGCAAGGCATCGCCGAACAGGCTGAACGACAGCACGGTGAGAATGATCGCTACGGACGCGAACAGAGCGAGCTCGGGGGCGGTGCGCAGCAGGCTCTCGGCTTCGTTGATCATAAGGCCCCATTCTGCGGTCGGCCGCTGGGATCCGAGCCCGAGGAACGACAGGCCTGCCATCGCGAGGATGACGCTGCCGATCTCGGCCGTCGCCGTGACGAGCAGCTGCGGCATGATGACGACGGCGACATGCGCGACGAGGACGCGCGGCACCGAGTTGCCTGACAGGAGCGCGGCGCGCAGATAGTTCTCCTGCTTGACCGACATCACAAGGCCGCGGGAGATGCGGGCGAAGGTCGTCCAGTACACGAACACGAGGGCAAGGCAGGCGTTCTGCAGCCCTGCTCCGAAGAATCCCGCGACGACGACGGCAAGCAGGAAGCTCGGGAAGGTCTGGAAGGTCGTGACGCACCACATGACGATGCGGTCGATCATGCCGCCGAGATAGCCGCCGACCACACCGAGCACCGTTCCGATGACGAACGAGGCCGCTACGACGAAGGCCGCAGAGAACAGCGACGGCTGCAACCCGACGAGCAGCCTGCTGAACTCGTCGCGCCCGAGGTTATCGGTTCCGAGCCAGTGCTCGACGCTCGGTGGAAGCAGGGCGTTCGCCATGTCGACGTGGTAGGGGTCGTAGGGGGCGAGGGACTCTCCCGCAAATGCGAGAACCACGAGCGCCGCGACGACGGCTCCGGCGACGGCGACGCGCCGCGATACGCTAGCGCGCATCCTCCGCCTCCTTTCCTCCGGGCTCGGTCGCGCACCCGTTCGCAGGCTTGTAGCCACCCTCTTCGCTGCCCCTCGGCGCATCTTCTCCGACATCTGTGCCCGCAGGCCCGCCATCATGCTCGCGCGCGGCTTCGGCGCGGTTGTCCCCGCGTCTCTCAGCGCGCTCGGCTCGGGCGATAAGACGTGCACGCCGCAGGCTCGAAACGCTTTTCGAAGTCGCTTTCGCCCGCGGGTCGAACACGCCGTAGAGCACGTCGATGAGGGCGTTGATGATCAGATACACCGCAGCGATGTAGAGCGCGAAGCCCATGAGCATGGGATAGTCGCGGGCGTTGATAGCGGTGAGCACGGTTTGCCCGAGGCCGCTCCATGTGAAGATGCTCTCGACGAGCACCGCCCCGCCAAGCATGCTGCCGAAGCAGATGCCGAGCGAGGTGACGATCGGGTTCATGGAGCCTTTGAGCACGTAGAAGACATCGATGCGCCACGCCGTCACGCCGCGGGCGCGCAAACCGAGGACGTAGGGCTCGTTCATCTTCTCCATGAATGCGGTGCGCACCTGCCTGATCATCCAGGCGATCGAAGTCGACGCGAGCACGATGGTCGGCACGACGAGGCCGCCCTCGTGATTGTTCGCTATCGTCGGGAAGATCTTGAGCCGCACGCAGAGCGCGTAGAGGGCCACGATGCCGACGACGAAGGTGGGGATCGATGCGTAGGCGTACGTGACGAAGCGCACGATGCGGTCGACGGCGCGGTTCTGTCGCTTGGCGCACAGGATGCCGAGCGGCAGCGACACCGCCACCGTGAGCACGAAGGCCATTGCGGCAAGCTGGAGCGTGCGCCCGAGCGCCGGCGTGAGCGTGGCGGTGACGGGCAGCCCGGTGGAAAACGAGGTGCCGAAGTTCCCCTGCAGAAGCGATGCGAGCCAAGCGAGGTACTGCACGGGTAGAGACTGATCGATGCCGAGCTCCTCGCGCAGGTTCTCCACAGCGGCGTCCGAGGGCAGGATGCCGCTGCCGCGCAGCATGATGCTTGCTGCGTCGTCGGGCGCAAGCTGGATGAGGACGAACATGAGCACCGTGACCGAAATCAGGCTTGCCGTCACGAACGCGATCTTGCGGGCGATGAAAGCGATCATGCGCCGCGCCCCTTTTCGGCCTCGGCCTCTTCGAGCGCCGCAGCATCCGTGACCGCCTGTGGCATGTCATATATCGAGTCGATGAGCTCCTTCGTATAGGGATGGGAGGGATGGCTCAACACTTCGTCGGTCGGGCCGCTTTCTACCATCTGTCCGCTGCGCAGCACGATCACCTTCTCGCAGAGCTGCTGCACGACGGCAAGGTCGTGCGAGATGAACAGGATCGATATGCCGCTTGCATCATGCAGGCGGGCGAGCAGGTCGATGATCTGCGCCTGCACCGACACGTCGAGTGCGCTTGTGGCCTCGTCGCAGATGAGGATCGACGGCGAGGCGAGCAGGGAGCGCGCGATGGCGGCGCGCTGGCACTCGCCGCCCGACACCTGATGGCGAAAACGCGCAGCGACTTGCTCGTCGAGGCCTACGAGCGCCAAGATGCGCCCAACTGCCGCGTCCGCCTCTGATCGGGGGGTGCCGAAGTTCACGGCCGTCTCGCGCAAAAGCGAGCCGATCGTGCGGAAGGGGTTGAACGAATCGAAGGGGTTTTGGAACACCATCTGCACCAAGCGGTAGGTGTCCTTGCGACGCAGCGAGCGATGGTCCCAGACGTCGTTTCCGTTGAGCAGAACCGTTCCGGTGTCGGGGCGCTCGAAGCGCATGATCATCTTCGCGACCGTCGACTTCCCCGATCCCGATTCGCCGACGAGACCCATGCACGTTCCTTCGGGTAAAGAGAAGCTTACGTCGTCGACGGCCTTGAATGCCTTGCCGCCTGCGACGAAATACTTCGAGAGGCGGTTCACCTCGAGCCGCGCTCCCATCAGAGCGCCTCCGCCCGCGCGCAGACCGTCCAGTGCGCCTCGTCGCCCGTTCGGGGGAGGGGGGCGCGCTCGCAGCGCGTGTCGGCAAGCGGGCAGCGTGCTCGGAAGCGGCAGCCCTCGATGCGCGAGGTGAGCGCGGGCGGGATGCCCTCGATAGCGCAAGGGCGCTCGCCGAACAGGCGCGGCACGGCTGCGAACAGGTGTTGCGTGTAGGGATGGGCGGGGTGGGCAAGCACGCGGTCGCGCTCGCCGAACTCCACGAGGCGCCCCGAGTACATCACTCCGATCTCGTCGGCCATGTGCACGATGAGGCCGATGTTGTGCGACACGATGAGGATTCCCGTTCCGAATACGTCCCTTACCTGCATCATTTCGGAGACGACCTGCTTTTGCACTGTCACGTCGAGCGAGGAGGTCGGCTCGTCGGCGAGGAGGTAGCGCGGTGCGAGCATCATGGCGAGTGCGATGGAGACGCGCTGGCTCATACCGCCTGACAGCTCGAACGGGTAGCTTTCGAGGATGCGCTCGGCGTCTGCGAGCTCGAGTCGCGCGAAGATCGACGCGAGCCTTGCCGCAGCTTCGGAGCGGTCATCGTAACCATGGCTTTCCATCATGTCGAAGAGCTGGTACTTCACCTTGCGAGTCGGGCACAGCGAGGTTCCGGGATCCTGGAAAACCATGGCAATCGCGCGTCCCCGCAGATGCTGTAGCTCTTGGTCGGCTCTGTCGGAAAGTGCGACGCTGCCGAGGCTCACGCTCCCTTGCGAAACACGCGCACCCGCGTCGAGCAGCCCCATGATCGCGCGAAGCATCGTCGACTTGCCGCAGCCCGATTCCCCGACGATGCCGACGATTCTTCCGGGGCGCACGGTGAGGGAAACCCCTTCGAGGGCGATTGCGTCGCCGAAGGAAACGGCGAGGCCATCGACGCACAGCTCCGCATCGGCGGGAAGGGCGGCGGGGTCGCTCGCATTGGCTCTCGCCGCACCGCCTTCCCGGCCGACGGCTTCGGGGTCGGCGAGCGCGGCGTCGGCGGGGCGGAATGCGGCATCGGGCGGTTTCTGCCCGCCGCGCGGGCACCGCCTGCTGCCTTCGCGCGATGCGGGCGCATCGGCCCGGAATGCGCGCCAGGGCATGCGGAGTGTGTCACGCAAGGCCGTGCACCTCGTTGTAGAACTCGATCTCGATGCACCCGTTTTCCCCGACCGCCTCGGCGGGCACGATGTCGTAGCGCGAGTAAAGGTACAGGAAAAGCTCCTTCACTCGCCGATAGTAGTCCAGATCGGGCGGCTCGGCCTTGCCGTTCACCATGAGCGCGGACTGTTGCAGGATGGAGACGACGGGCGTGATGTTGCGTTCGGCGAGCCAGATCGCACCCTCCTTGAGCGATTCGAAGGGCTCGCAGCCGACGACGAACTGGCAGAAGGCATAGCCGGGGCCGTATTTGCCGGCGAGGTACTGCAGGGCGTCGAGGTGGCGCTGCCTCGTCGTAAAGGCCATCTTCCCTGGTGTGACCGTCCGCGCAATGTCCTCGTCCCAGACCTCAACGCTCATACCGAGCTTGTTGGCGCCGAGGGAGATGTAGGAATCGAGCAGCGAGAAATCCGAGGGCGGGGTGAGGTAGAGCACGATGTCGCCCGGCAGGTAGCTGCGGCCGAGCTTGTCGTCGATCCCTTCGAGGTAGCGGGTGAACAGCTTCGCTTCCGATATCCCGTCGAAGGTCGATCCGCCCGTGATCTGGAGATAGCGCCCGAGCCCGTTGTCGACGGCGTAGCGGATGATGTCGCACATGTCGCCGACCTCGATTGGCTCTTTGAAGGGCGCGCCGTTGCGCGCCTGGGCGGCCGTCTCGTTTCCACAATGGCAGTACTGGCAGGGCATGCCCGCGATCGCGAACTCGCACGGCCATTCGTAGCCGAAAGTGATCCATTCCCGATCGCCCTGCAGAAGGGCGTTCTCAAGGAAGGGAAGGCCGCTTTCGGTGGTCTGGTCGTAGAACTCGTCGTATGCGGGAAATGATACATAGTCGACGAATTCGTCGTTGAAGAAGAGCGCCGGGCGCTCGCCTTCGACCTCTATGCGGAAGGGCGTTTTGAGCTGCGGGCTGAAGGAGAGCGCCTCCTCGTCCGAAAGGAAGTAGCGCTCCGAGTATTGCTCGAGTACCGGGCTCATATCGGCGAGCGGGGCGACGTAGCCGTTCCGAAAGACGATGCAGCTGAGGCGCCGATGATTGCGCGAGATGCGGTAGCGGTCGGAGAAGCGGTCGTAGACCTTGTCGCTCACGTGAACCCCCTTCGAGGCGACGAGGCACTTGAGGTCGATCGCGTCAATGTCGCGGTGGGCGATGCGATAGGTTTCCATGGGCGGCCTTTCCAGCGGTTCTCTGCGCGCGGCACAGGTTGAGCAAGGTGGATGATCGGGCGTCGCGGCGTCGAAAAGGGCGTCGCGCGAGGGAGAAGATTCGGCGTCGGGAGGGCGGTGCGGCGGACGAGGGTCCACCGCCGGCGGAAAACCGCCAGTGCGACGGGAC
Source organism: uncultured Eggerthellaceae bacterium (assembly GCA_964490925.1). Taxonomy (GTDB): domain Bacteria; phylum Actinomycetota; class Coriobacteriia; order Coriobacteriales; family Eggerthellaceae; genus CAZBEP01. Next base: position 5,942 of record CAZBEP010000058.1, read on the forward strand.
GCCGACGGAGGGCGCGGCGTCCCGTCCCGACCCGGCTCCAACCCGATCGGGCTAGACGAGCTCGATGGTGTTGTCGATGAGGTAGTACTGGCAGCGATTTTGTTCGAAGGAGGCGACGACGGTGCTGTTGTAGGTTGTCCACAGCATCTTGTGCGCGAAGACGATCCAATGGCAGTCGTCGAGCATGTGCTGCTGGATCTCCTTGCACAGCTCGTCGCGACGCTCGGTGTCGGCCTCAACGTTCATCTCGTCGATCAGGGCGTCAACCTCGGGATTGTTGTAGTGCCCCGTGTTCGAGGAGGCGGTGGAGTACACCATGGTGTTGTTCCAGTAATAGGGGTTGCCGATCATGCACATGCCGTACGTGATGAGGATGAGGTCGAAATCGTCGGCCTCCTCGTAGGTGCGCGTGTCCGTCGTGGAGATGACCGACATGTTTATGCCGATCTCGCTGAGCTGCGAGGCGACAAGATCGCCTACCGCGAGCAGCGATTCGTCCGCATAGGCGACGCATTGGAGGTCGAGAACGACTCCGTCCTTCTCGAGGATGCCGTCGTCGTTGGCGGCCCAGCCGTTGTCGGCGAGCAGCTGTGCGGCCCCTTCGGGATCGAAGCTGTCGACCGTGAGCGTCAGCCCGTCGGTGCCGCCGAAGGAAAGGAAGTCGGGGTAGATGCCGTAGGATTCGACCGCCATGCCCTTGTAGATGTCATTCACGATCGTTTCACGGTCGATGCACATTGAGATGGCCGTGCGCACCACGATGTCGTTGGCGCCAGGACGGTTCTCGTTGAACCAGAACTGCTCGCCGCGCGGCACGAGAGCGGAGCTCGTCACGAAATCGGGGTTCTCGTTGAAGGTGGCCAGGTTGTCGATGGGGATGGATTGCACGAGGTCGACGTCCCCCGCCTCGAGTGCCGCCGTGGAATCGTCGCAGGCGATCCAGTGAACGGCCGAAATGCTCGACGGGCCGTTCCAGTAGTTCTCGTTGCGCACGCAGATCTTCTGCACGTCGGTCTCGATGGAGTCGACCATGAAGGGGCCGGTATAGTACGACTCGGTCGCGTAGTCGCAGCCGTCTTCGAAGTCGTAGATCATGAAGATGGTGTCGGACAGGATGGACTGGATGCCCGGCGACGGCTCGGGCGTGACTATGGTGATCTCGTAGTCCCCCGTTGCCTCGATGGAGCTCACCTCGAGCGACTCGGAGGCGAGGAAGAAGTCGGCGAAGGTGCGGTCGAGGCAGTGCTTGACGCGCTCGGCGGTCATCTCGTTGCCGTTATGGAACAGGACGTCGTCCCGAAGGGTGATGCGCCAGGTGAGATCGTCCTCTTGCTCGATGCCGGTCGCGAGCCACGGCTGGGGCTCGAGGTTCTCGTCGAGATGGAAGAGCGTCTCGCCGATGCCGATCGTGCAGATGCCAAAGTACGCATAGGTGGAGTAATCGGAAACGTCGAGCCCCATGTTGACGTAGCGCGTTCCCGTTCCGACGCGCAGGATGCCCTCGTCTTCCGAGGCAGTTCCGTCGCCTTCCTCGGTGGCCTGGTCGGAGCTGCAGCCGCCAAGCGCGGTCGTGCCGAGTGCGAAGGCCCCGGTCGCCGCGAGCATCTTTACGAACCCTCTGCGGGTGAGAGCGGGGTGGCGGTAGCTGTTCGATTTCGTCATGCGTTCCTCCTTGATCGTTGCGGAACCTGTCGTCTGCGGACAGGCATCTAACGCGCCTTCCATTCCCTGAAGTCGCCGAAGCGAACCAGGCGGTAGATGTCGGGCTCGATGTCGCCGTTGGCCATCGAGCAGGCGGGGACGAGGTCGGGGTTGTCCCGGTACACCTCGTAGAACAGCTCCTTGCATCGCCGGTAGAAATCGATGTCGGGAGGCGTCATCTTGCCGCCGACCTGCGTTCCCATCGGAACCCAGACCGATCCTCCGGGGAACACGCCCCGCTCGGCGACAGCGCGCACGCCCCGCTCAAGGGATTCGAACGGCTCGATACCCAGGATGAAGTTCGTGAACGCGTAACCCGGGCCGAAGTTTTCGGCCGTGTAATCCCAGGCCTCGATATGCCGTTCTCGCGTGGTGAAGCGCATCTTGCCCGGGGTGATCTGCCGCGCAAGATCCTCGTCCCAAACCTCCACGCTCATGCCGAGCTTGTCGGCGCCCAGCTCGATGGCGCGGTCGATGGCCGAAAGGTCCTCGGGCGGGGTGAGGTAGAGCACCATGTCGCCGGGAAGATGCCCGCCGAGGGCCTTCTCGAAGGCTGCAAGGTAGTCCTCGAAGTGCACGCTTTCGCTTCGCCCGTCGAAGGTCGAGCCGCCCGTCACCATGAGGCTTCTCATACCGGCGTGCTCGACGCCCCATTTCACCATTTCCGCCGCATCGGCGATCGAAAGCAGCTTGCCCTTCCGGTGTTCGCCGCGCTGCGCCGCCCGGCAGGTTTCGGTACCGCTGTGGCAATACTCGCACGGTTCGCCGGCTTCGGCGAATTCGCAGGGCCAGAGGTAGGCGAAAGTTCCGAAATCGAGGCCCTGCATCGAGATGTTGGAGAGAAACGGCGTGCCCGTCTCCGTCGTGCGCCCGTAGAAGTCGACGGCGGGAGGGAAGGTGACGGTGTCGAGGTAGTCGTCGTGGAACATGAGCACGGCGCGGTCGTCGACGAGGCGGATGCGGAAGGGCGTTTCGAGCTGGGGGTGGTAGCTGCGCTTCTCGTCGTCGTTCCATTGGTAGCGCACGCCGATGCGGTCGAGAAAAGGACCCACATCGGTAAGGCTGGCCGCGAGCCCGTCGGACAGGATGAGTGCCCCGAGCTCGAGCGGCGATCGGGAGATGCGACATTCCTGCTCGAAGCGATCGTACACGGCGTCGTCGACGATGACGCCCTTGCTTGTGAGGAGGCACTTCAGATCGATGGAGTCGATCAGCTCGCCGCCGATCAGATAAGTGTTCACGTGTTTGCGGTTCCTTTACTTGCAGGCTACAATCAAATAACAGACGAAATCTTATAACAAACTAAATCTTATAGCAAACGCAAGCGTCGTGCGAGCCTTGCGCAGACCGTCCATCG
>CAZBEP010000059.1:0-3193 GCA_964490925.1 uncultured Eggerthellaceae bacterium
CCCGAACAGCGTGCCCTACCCGCAAAAATCTGGCGAAATCGGGCGGATCGCGTGGCGCCTACCCGCTCGGACGGCGCGCAGCCGGAAAGCGACGGCTCTGCCGCTTCGACGTGCTCTCGCGCGCCGCGCCCCTGCAGGCTCGACGCGCCCCCGCGCCCTGCGGCCGCCGACCACGCCGCCGGGCTATTGGAAGATCGGCACGCGGCCGAGCAGGAAGTCCTCGACGGGGAACGCGTCGGCTCCGACGATGAGCGCATACGTTCCCGGATAGCGGCGCACGAACGCCCCGAGGCCGTTCGCCCCTTTCGCGCGGCCGCTCTTCACCTCGATCGCCGTGCGGCGCCTTCCGCAGGCGACAACGAAGTCGACTTCGGCGGCGCCGTCCCGCCACCACGTCACCGAGAGGCCCTCCCGCTTCGACCGCGCGACCAGATATGCGCCCACCGCTGTCTCCGCCACGCGCCCGAGAAGCTCGCGGTCGCCGAGCAGCGTCGCGCGGCCGCTTCCGAGTTCCGCCGTCATGAGCGCCGGGTCGTACGCCATGAGCCGCGGCGAGATCGAACGCGCCCTCAGCATCTTCTCGTCGTACGTTTTGAGTCCGGAGAGCATGCCGGCATGCGACAAGAGCTCGAGGCAATGGGCGATCATATCCGTATTCCCGCGGTCGTCAAGCTGTCCGAGGAGCTTGCGATACGAAATCTCGCGCGCCGAGCATACCGCCCCCGTCTCGAACAGCGCGCGCAGCAGCGCCAGCTTGCGAATCGCTTCCGTCTCGATGACGTCTTGGGCGATCGTCGGCTCGATGATGGCGCTGAGCGTGCCCGCCCCCGCGTAGTCGCCGAGCGTCGCCGAACGCCTCGCGGCATTCGGCAAGCGACCACCGCGTCGAGGGAAGCGTCTCGAAGCGCCCTGCGAGCGATTCCGCCACGCCGCCCTGCAGCATGAGCGTGCTCGATCCCGTGAGCACCGCCTTGAGGTTGCGGCCCGCACGCGTATTCTCGTCCCAGAGGAACTTGACGGTCGACGATCAGTCGGGAACCTTCTGCACCTCGTCGAGAGAGAGGATCGCCTCGTCGGCGTCGCAAAGAAGCTCGCGCGCCTGGCGCCATGTTTCCTCGAGGCGCTTCGCGCGACGCTCGCCGGGCCGATCGAACGAGAACTCGACGCGCGAGACGACCGTGCGCGCGAGCGCCTGCGCGACCGCCGTGGTTGTGCCCGTCTGGCGCGGGCCGACGACGATCTGCAGGGCGCGCAGAAGATCGTCCGACATGCCGGTCCTCACGACTCGAGGTAGTCGGCAAGACGCTTGCGGGGGCGCGCCGGCGAGGCGGACGCTGCGCCCGCTTTCGCGCACGGAGCGGCAGGAGCCTCTGCGGAACGCGAGCCCGTATCGGCGATCAGCTTGATGTCGCCGTCCTCGAGCGCGGCCGAAAGGCTCCCGTGCCGGGCGAGGCACGCGATCACGCGACCGTCGTCGACGATCGCGCCGCTCTGATCGACCCACAACCGCACGCGCCACCGCCTTTCGTCGCCCGCCCGAGCCGCCGCGCCCGCTTCGGCCATCGTAGCGCACGCGGCGCGGCTCGCGTGCGGGGCCAACGTGCGGCCAGATGGCCGACACGCGAGTATGGCCCGCGAGTACGGGTCGACTGTCAGCCGCCCGGAGGGAACGTGCGGGGCGGGGGCTTCGCGGGAGGGGACGGGGGGATGCCGCTCGGGCGGGGGCTGTTCGGGCGGGGGCGCGAGGCGGGGGCGGGGCTGCGGGGGCGGGGACGCGGGCCGCTCGGGACGAAGCCACGAAATCCGCCCGATTCCGCCGGGCGCCGCGGAGCCGATCCCGGCGGCGGCTCCCGGCGCGGGGGGCGACGGGGCGATCAGCCGAGCCGAGCACGAGCCGCCGGAGCCGGGCGAGCGCGAGCCGCCGGCGGCGGGGAGGCCCGAAACTTCCGGCTCGGGAGGAGTTAGCCCCGGCTTGGGAGGATCTCCGGGCAGCGCACGCATCGGGGGCCTCGCGGAGGCCCGTAATTGACGGTTCGGGAGGAGTTAGCCCCGGCTCGGGAGGAATCGGCGGCCGAGAGCGGCTTGACGGAATGCCGCGACCTGGGGAAACGCTGCGGACGAGCGGAAGAGCTCCCGCACGGCGAGCGCGGAATCCTCCCAAACCGCGAAATCCGGGCCCCGCAGAGCCCTCCGATGCGTGCGGGGGCGTCCGGGGCGGCGAAAAGGGCGGCCGCGGCCGCAGGCTGCGCCGACCCAAACCGCCGGGATCTGCGGGGACGACCACAGGCGATGCGTGCAGCGTCGTCCGAATCTTCCTACAGCGCCTCGAGGCGCTTGATCACAGCGGCGATGTGCGACTCCGGCGTCGAGGCGCCGGCCGTCACGCCGACGGTCGCGCAGCCGTCGAACCAGACCGGATCGATCTCGGCGGCGGACTCGACGTGGAACGAGCGCGGGCATGCCGCCGCGCAGATCTCCGCGAGTCGCGTCGTGTTCGAGGAGTTGCGCCCCCCGATGACGACGATCGCGTCCACCTTGCGCGCGAGGGCGGCGGCGGCCTCCTGGCGCTGCCGCGTCGCGAAGCACACCGTGTCTTTGACCTGCGGGTCGCAGCCCAGCTCGCGCAGACGCCCCGCGACGGCCGCAAGCGCCTCGCGCGTCTGCGTCGTCTGCACGACCACACCCACCGGATCACGCACGTCGTCGGGCACGTCGTCCGCGCCGCCCGCGACGACGGCACGCCCGCCTGCGTCCCGCGCGTAGGCGAGCAGCCCCTCTACCTCGGGGTGCCCCTCCTCGCCCACGACGACCACGAGGCATCCCTGCGCGGCAAGCTCGGCGGCCGCCTTCTGGGCGCGCGCCACGTGCGGGCACGTCGCGTCGATCACCTCGAGCCCGCGCGCCTCGGCCGCCCGTTTGACCGCAGGCGCCACCCCGTGGCTGCGAACGAGCACGCCGCGCGTGCGCACGTCCTCTACAGCATCGACCGCCTCGATGCCCTGGGCGGCCAGCTCGGAAACGACTCGCGGGTTGTGGATGAGCGGCCCTAATGTCGTGGCGGGCTCGCCGTCCATGATCGTGCATTCCGCGAGGTCGAGCGCCCGCTGCACGCCGTAGCACGCTCCCGCATGCTTCGCCTTCTCCACGCGCATCGCGCTCACGCTCCCCTTTCGCCGCGCGCCGCCGCGCCGCC
>CAZBEP010000059.1:3293-8926 GCA_964490925.1 uncultured Eggerthellaceae bacterium
CGCCCCTTCGCCGCGCCGCCGGCCCGCTCCTTCGCCGCGCCGCCGTCCTGCGCGCCGCGCGCACGGGCGATCGCCTCCTCGACGCCGCGCTGCGGAACCGGGTGCGCGGCGAACTCGGCGGAGAAATCGCGGCCGTCGGGAAACAGCTCGCGCATATCCACATCCTCGGGCGCGCAACGCCGCGAGAGCGCGAAGCATTCGCGCATCGCGTACCACGCGCACGCCTCGAGCCGGTCGGCCTTCGGCAGGAAGTCGAAGTCCCCCACCACCAGAGGCGATCCGTATTCGACCGTGACCTTCGGAAACCGCACGAAGCGCCCCTTCTGCTTGATGCGTTCCACCTCGCGCACCGTCATCGGCAGGATCGGCGCCTTGCCCATCTTCGCAATGAAGGCCGCTCCCGCGTGGATCTCCGGCGTCTGCGAACCCTTGCCCCGGCGCGTGCCCTCGGGCAGGATACCGACGAGCTCGCCGTCTCTGAGCATGCGCGTCGCGCGCTTGATGGCGGTGCGGTCGGCCGAGTCGCGCTTGACAGGAAAGGCGCCGGCGCGGGTGAGGATCTGCCCGACGAGCCCGCCCGCGTTGTCGAAGAGCGTCTCGCGGCCCATGAGGCGCACCCACTGCGACGGCCGCGCGGCAAGATACATGAACACCACGTCGAAAAACGAGGTGTGATTGCACACGACGACGGCGCCGCCGCGCCCCTTGAACGCGCGCAGCGTCTCGCGCCCGTCCACCCGGTAGCGGAACAGAACCTTGCAGAGGAACCCGACGACCGCCCAGGCGATATTGCCGAACCAGTGGGGAATCTGCTTCTCCGTCGAGGCGCCGCCGAGCGGGCGGTCCCACATCTGCTCTTGCGAGAGGAACATGCGCGCCGCCTAGCCTTGCGTCCCGGTCTGCGCGGCGGTGCCCCGAGGCGCGCCCGCCGCTTCGCCCGCCGCCCCCGACGCCCCGGCCTCGCCGGAGGACGCCCCGGCCTCGCCGGAGGACGCCCCGGCCTCGCCGGAGGACGCCCCGGCCTCGCCGCTTGCGCCCGCTTCGCCCGCCGCGCGCGCGAGGCCGCAGATCTGCGCGATCACGTCCTCGATGTAGCGCCCCGTCGAATCGATGCGCACCGCGTCGTCGGCGGGCGCAAGCGGCGAGGCCGCGCGCGAAGCGTCGCAGCCGTCGCGGCGGAAGATGTCGGCAAGCACCTCGTCGTAGTCGATCGATCCGATGCCGCGGTCGACGTTTTGGCGCACGCGGCGGTGCGCGCGCTCCTCCGGCGAGGCGGTGAGGAACACCTTCACGGCGGCGTCCGGGAACACGACGGTACCGATGTCGCGGCCTTCGACGACGTAGTCGCCTGCGCGCCCGATGCGCTGCTGCTGCCCGACGAGCGCCTCGCGCACCGAGGGCGCGGCGGAGGTCGGGCTCACGGCGCGGTCGATCTCTGCCGTGCGGATAGCGGAGGTCACCTCGTCTCCGTCGATGAACACGCGCTTCGGAATCGGGTCGCCCGCGACGTGCCCGAACGAGATCTCGCACGCACGCGCGAGCTCGCCCAAGGCCGCGTCGTCGTCGAGCGGCACGCCGTCGCGCACCGCGCGCCAGGCGACGGCCCGGTACATCGCGCCCGTGTCGAGGCACGAGAACCCGAGCTGCTTCGCGACGGCCTTCGCCACCGTCGACTTCCCCGCGCCCGAAGGCCCGTCGATTGCGATGATCATTGCGCCAGCCTTTCGATGTCGCCGAGAAACGTCGGATAGCTCACCGAACACGCCTCGAAGCCCGAAACCTCGACCGGCCCCTCGGCAAGGCACAGCCCCGCAAGCGCCCACGTCATGGCGAAGCGGTGGTCGCCCTTCGAGTCGAAGGCCGTCCCGGCGGGCACGCGCAGGCCCGGCTGCCCCTCGACGTGCAGATCGTCGCCTTCCCCCCATGCGTCGATGCCGATCGCCGCGAGCCCGTCGATGATCGCCTGGAAGCGGTCGGTCTCCTTAACGCGCAGCTCGCCCGCGCTGCGGAACACCGTGACGCCGCGCGCCGTCGCCGCAACGAGGGAGAGTACGGGGATCTCGTCGATGATCGAGGCGATCTCGCTCGCCGGCACCTCGCAGCCGCGCAGCCCTTCCGCATAGCAGCAGGAAATGACGCCGAAAGGCTCTTTGCCCTCCGCACCCCGCGAGCGAACCGACACGTCGGCGCCCATGCGCTCGAGCGTGCGCACGAAGCCGATGCGCGCCGCGTTGAGGCTCACGTCCTCGACCTGCACGGCTGACTCGGGAAGCAGCGCTGCGGCGCACACGAGGAAGGCCGCCGAGGACGGGTCGCCCGGCACGGAGATCTCGCAGGCACGCGGGACGGCAGGGCCTGTCACCGAGACGGTGCGGCCGGCGGCCGTCGTCGCAACGCCGTACTCAGGCAGCAAAAGCTCCGTGTGGTTGCGCGACGGCGCGGGCTCGGTGATCGTCGTCGTGCCCTCCGCATAGATGCCGGCAAGCAGCACTGCGGTCTTGAGCTGAGCAGACGCTACGGACGCGTCGTAGGTGATCGCGCGGAGCCGCCGCGTGCCGCACACCGCGACGGGAAGCGTCTCCCTACCTGCGGGCTCGAAGGCGGCGCCCATCTTCATGAGCGGCGCGATGACCCGCCTCATCGGGCGGCGGCGCAGCGACTCGTCGCCGGTGAGCTCGACGCGCACGTCCCACGGAGCGAGCACGCCCATGAGCAGGCGCGCCGTCGTTCCCGAGTTCCCGCAGTCGATGGGAGCTTCGGGCTGGCGGGGGCCGGCCGCGCCCCACCCCGTGACGGCGCCCGCAAGGCTGCCGTCTGCCTGCCTCTCGAGCGAGACGCGCGCGCCGAGCGCGCTGACCGCGCGGATGGACGAGCGCACGTCGTCGGAGTCGAGCACGCCCGACACCGCCGAGGCGCCCTCCGCCATCGCGGAGAACAGGATCGCCCGGTGCGAAATGCTCTTGTCGCCCGGCACGCGCGCGCAGCCGCGCAGCGGGCGCGGCAGCGGGTCGATGCGCCGAGGCGCGGGCTGCGTCCCCGGCGCGCGGAACGCGCCCCCTTCTTCTGCTGCGTTGCCTGCCACGTTACCCGACCTGCCTCGCATTCCGTCCGACTTTTGGCCGCCCCCCGCTTCCGCGCCCCGCTCGGCGTTGCGGAGCCGCCGGCCCCCGTCCCCCCCCCGCTCCGCGCCGCGCGCGAGGCCGAACCCAGCGACTCGTCCCCGAGCCGCTCGAGCTTGGCTCCCGCTCCGCGCCGCGCGCGAGGCCGAACGGCCGCCTGCATTCTACCACGTCAGCCGATGCCGGCCGTCTCCGCGAGGGCGCGCGCCTCCCCCGCCGACAGCGCGCGCCACGCGCCGCAGGGCAGCCCGCCGAGGGAGAGCGGCCCGAACCTGTCGCGATGCAGCGACAGCACCGGATGCCCGATCGCCTCGAACATGCGCCTGACTTCGCGCTTTCGGCCCTCGCGGATCGTCACGCGCACGATGCGCACGCCCCGCATGCGCGACCCGCGCGCGCCATGCGCCGCCCGACCCGACCTGCTGGCGCCGCTTGCGCCCGGCCGCCCGAGCCCCATCGCCTTCCGGGCGCGCCGCGCGTCCTCGTCGGAGAGCGCCTCGACGCCGGCGGGCAGCGTCATGCCGTCCGACAGCTCGATGCCGCAGCGCAGCCGCTCGAGGGCGCGCTCGGACGGGTCGCCCTCGACGAGCGCGAGGTAGCCCTTCTCGACGCAGCGGCGCGGATGCAGCAGCGCGTTTCCCAGGTCGCCGTCCGCGGAGAACAGCAGAAGCCCCGTGGTGTCGCGGTCGAGCCTGCCAAGGGGGTACAGCCCCGGAAAGCGGTCGACCGGCACGAGGTCGGCGACGCAGGGGCGGCCTTGCGGGTCGATCATCGTCGTCACGTAGCCGGCAGGCTTGTGGAGCATGATGGTCGCCGCCCGCGCGGGCGCGCCCACGACTCCCCCGTCGACGGCCACGACGTCGCGCGCCGGGCAGACCTTCGTCCCGAGCTCCGCGCGCACCTCCCCGTTGACGGTCACGCGGCCGGCGGCGATGATCGCCTCGGCCGACCGGCGACTCGCCACCCCCGCGCGCGCAAGGAACCTCTGGAGCCGCACACTCCCCTCGGGCGCGACGCGGCCCGCCGTCTCGGCTATCTCGTCCGGCATCTCGGCCAGGGGCTCCACGCCCCCCTCGGGCGCGACGCGGCCCGCCGCCGTCTGCGGCGCGCCGTCACTCGTCATCGGACTCGAACCTCAGCGAATCGAAGTCGATCTTGTCGACGACGCCGAGCGCGCTCGCGAAAGCGCCGGCGACGGCCTCTTCGTCCGCGTCCACGACGGAGAACTCCGCCTCGGCGAGCCCCCCTTCCGGCAGACCGCCCGGCGCGAGCGAGCCCTCGGCGTCGTCGGCGCGCACGGCGGAGAGCCGATCGCGGATGAGCTCGCGCGTCTGCTCGTCGGGGGCGAACTGCTCCAGATCGGGAAGGTCGGCCGTCGAGCGCAGCCCGAACTTCTCCAGAAACGCGCGCGTCGTCGCGTAGCGCATGGGGTTGCCGGGCGCGTCGGCCGTGCCGGCCTCGCGCACGAGACCCTTCTCCACGAGCGAGTTGATGGAGCTGTCCGAGTTCACGCCGCGCACCGACGCCACGCCGGCTCGCGTGACGGGCTGCAGGTACGCGATAATCGCGAGCGTTTCGAGCGCCGCCTGGGAGAGCTTGCGCGTGTCCCACGACAGCACGTACTTCTCGATAAGCTCGTGATAGACCGGATGCGTACACAAGCGCCACCCGCCCGCGACCTCGCGCAGCTGGACGCCGCGGTTTTCCGCAGCGAGCCGGTCGCGCAGGCCGACGAGGGCGGCCTCGACGTCTTTCGGATCGGCCTCGAGCATCCCGGCAAGCTCGATCGCGCCCATCGGCCCGTCGGTCACGAACAGCAGCGCCTCGCATGCCCCGGCAAGCTGGTCGGAAAGCAGCCCCTCGAACACCCCTACCCCTCCTCGACCGAGGTGAGCGCGTCGTCGCCCGTGAGCACGAGCTCGCCCGAGCCTTCGACGTAGCGTATGTCTATGTCGCCGAACTGGGCGTCCTGGCGCACCTGAACCATCGAGCGCTTGTACAGCTCGAGCACCGCGAGAAGCGTCACCACGACGATATGCGGCCTTGCACCTGCGCCGGCAAGGTCGGAGAACCGCAGGCGCCGCTCGTGCGCGATGCGTTCGTGGATGGAGCGCACGTACGTTTCGACGGGAATCGGCTTGGCGGCGATATGCTCGGATTCGAGCAGAAAGACCTCGCGCCGGGCGAGCGCGGCCGCTGCAAGCGAGGCGATGTCGTGCAGCGAGGTGTTCGCCAGATAGTCCGGCATGAGGTTGAGGAACGGCGCCTCCGGCCCGAACGGGCGCACGTGCATGCGGCCTTCGGCCTCGTAGCGCGCCTGGAGGGCGGCGGCGGCGTTCTTGTACTGCTTGTACACGACGAGGCGCTCCACAAGGACGTCGCGCGCCTCGGAGGGCGCAAGCTCTTCGACGTCCTCTTCGACGCCGGTGCGCTCCTGCGGCAGCAGGCTTTCCGCCTTGATCTTGAGCAGCGTGGCCGCGACGAGCAGAAAGTCGCTCGCCACGTCGAGGTCGA
>CAZBEP010000060.1:0-8645 GCA_964490925.1 uncultured Eggerthellaceae bacterium
CGGCCGCCAGGCCGACGGAACCACTCGCGCTTGGAGCGGCAAGCCGGCCGCCAGGTGCCCGCGCAGCGTCGAGCGGTTACGTCGGCCGTCAGGCCGACGTAACCTGAGCCCAGGTCTTGGCCGGCAGGGCGTAGAGGTTGATGAAGCCTTTCGCCGAGGCGTGGTCGAAGGCGTCGCCGGCGTCGTAGGTGGCGAGCGCCTCGCTGTAGAGCGAGTAGTCGCTCCTGCGGCCGGCCACCGTGCAGGTGCCCTTGAAGAAGCGCAGGCGCACGTCGCCGGTGAGGTTTTCCTGCGTTTGAGCCATGAAGGCATCGAGCGCCTCTTTCAGCGGCGAGAACCACTGGCCGTTGTAGACCGCTTCGGCCCACTTCTGCTCGAGGCCGAGCTTGAAGTGAAGCAGGTCACGCTCGAGGCAGAGATCCTCGAGGGCCTTGTGCGCCTCGATGAGGGCAAGGCCGCCGGGCGCCTCGTAGCACTCGCGGCTTTTGACGCCGACGAGGCGGTTCTCGATCATGTCGAGGCGGCCGTAGCCGTTGCGGCCGGCGATCTCGTTCATCGCGTAGACGATGTCGAGCAGGCTTTTTCGCTCGCCGTCGATGGCGCAGGGCAGGCCGTTCTCGAAGGAGACGACAGCGTACTCCGGCTCGTCGGGCGCGTCGGCGGGCTCAGCCGTCATCGTGTAGATGTCGGCCGGCGGCTCGTTCCAGGGGTTCTCGAGCACGCCGCACTCGATCGCGCGACCCCAGACGTTGTCGTCGATCGAGTACGGGGACTCTTTGGTCGTCGGCACCGGGATGCCGTGCTTCTGCGCCCAGTCCATCTCCTCGGGACGGGTCCTCAAGTCCCACTCGCGCACGGGGGCGACGATCTTGAGGTTCGGGTCGAGCGTCATGACCGCCGCCTCGAAACGCACCTGGTCGTTGCCCTTGCCCGTGCAGCCGTGCGCGACCGCCGCAGCGCCGTGCCTGTGCGCGACATCCACGAGGTGCTTCGCGATGAGCGGGCGAGACAGAGCCGAGAGCAGGGGGTATTTGTTCTCGTAGAGGCCGTTGGCCATGATCTCCTTGGAGAGGTAGTCGTCGGCGAACTCCTCGCGCATGTCGATAACGTGGCACTCGATCGCGCCGGTCGCGAGCGCCTTGTTCCGCACGGCCTCGAGGCCGTCGTGCTCCTGGCCCACCTCGCCGACCAGCGCGACGACGTCGTAGCCGCGCTCCTCCTGGAGCCATTTGATGCAGACGGACGTATCGAGCCCGCCCGAATACGCGAGAACCGCGATTTCCCTGTCAGCCATGTTCGTGTCCTTTCCTGATCAGGCCGGCGGCTCGCCGGCGCGCTGCCGCGCTGTCGAAGAGACGGCGCCTGCTGCTGACCCCTCCGCTTCGCCTGCGATATCGCCGCGCAGGGCCACGAAGGCGGCCTACCGTCGTCGCAGACGGCTGATCGCCTGCTCGACCGCCGTCGCGGCCTCGGGCGTCTCGGTAGCGAGGAAGATGGTGTCGTCGCCCGCCACCGTGCCGAGCACGCCGTCGATGCATGCCTTGTCGAACGCCGCAGACACGCCGGCCGCGCCGCCCGCGTACGTCTTGACGACGACGAGGTTGCCGGCCGCGCGTACGCTCTCCACGAGCTCGGAGACCATGCGCTTGAGACGAACCTCCTCGGGCAGGGCATAACAGCCGTCGGCCGCCTTGTCGAGTCCGATCTCGAGCACGTCGCGGGACACCGTCGCCTGCGTGCACGAAAAACCGTGCACGGCGAGCAGTTCGACAAGCTCGCGCTGCGTGCGCACCTCATGCGAGCGCACGATGTCCCGGATCGCCTCATGTCGCTGCTGTCGCTTTCCCATTGCGCGCAAGCCGCCTCTTTCCTGTAGACCTACGATTCGGTATGCATATGAGTGCAGATTCAATCCTTGGTATGCATCGTCGATCATCATAGCGCATCGCCGGGCGCCGCCGCCGGAAAAGACCGGAACGCGACGCGCGCGGCAAGCGGGCGCGGGCGCCCCTTCGCCGGACGCGGCGCGCGGGTCGTGCGGGGCGAGCCGTCCGTGGTGCGCCCCGCGTGCGATGCCGCCCTGCCCCTTCGCCGCGCGGACCGTGCGGGGCGAGCCGCCGGGACGCCCTCAGACCGCCGCGCCCGCGACGCGCGCAAGGATGTCGACGAGCGCGTCGACGTCGGCCCGATCGCACACGAGCGGCGGCAGGAAGCGCAGCGTGCGCGGGCCGGTCGCGTTGAGGACGGCTCCCTCCTCGAGCGCGTGCGAGACGATGCCCGGCGCGTCGAGCGGGAAGCCCTCGGCCACGTCGACGGCCACCATGAGGCCGTATCCGCGCACCTCGGCCGCAAACGGCAGCGCGGCGAGGCGGGAGCGCAGGTAGGCGCCGACCTCTTCGACGCGCGAGGCCGCGTCCGTCGCCGCGAGCTCGGCAAGCGTCGCGTTTGCCGCCGCGACGGCGAGGCAGCTGCCGCCGAAGGTCGACCCGTGGTCGCCCGGGGAAAACGCATCCGCCACCTCGGCGCGCGCTGCGCACATGCCGCAGGGAAAGCCCGACGCGACGCCCTTTGCGATCGTCACGACGTCGGGGACGATGCCGAAGCGTTGGAAGGCGAACGGGTGCGACCCGCAGCGGTAGACGCCGCACTGGATCTCATCGCAGATAAGCAGCGCGCCCGCCTCCTCGGTGAGGCGCCGCGCGGCGGCGAGGAACTCGGCCGAGCACGGGTGCACGCCGCTTTCGCCCTGCACGACCTCGAGCATGACGGCGCAGATCTGCCCGGCGCGCTCCGCGAAGAGGCGCTCGAGAGCCGCGACGTCGTTGATCGGCGTCGCGACGAACCCGTCGGGCAGGGGCTGGAACGCCTCCTGCTTGGCCGGCTGCGCCGTCGCGGCGAGCGTCGCGAGCGTGCGCCCGTGGAAGCTCGACCCGAGCGTGACGACCGTGCGCGGCGCGGCGTCTTCGGGCAGGCCGGACGCGGCGGCGCGTGTGCGGGCGGCGAGGCGAGCGAGCTTGATGGCGCACTCGTTCGCCTCGGCACCGGAGTTCGCAAAGAAGGTCTTCCACGTCTGCGGGTCGTCTGCGTCGCCGTCGTTGAGCAAGGCCGAGAGCGTCCGCGCAAGCTCGCCGCGCCCTTCGATGTAGTAGTAGTTGCTCACGTGGAGGAGCTTTTCGGCCTGGGCGGCAACGGCGCCCGCGACGGCCGGGTGGCAGTGCCCGAGGCTTGCGACGCCGATGCCGGAGAGAAAGTCGAGGTAGGAGCGGCCCGCGTCGTCGAACAGGCGCATGCCGCGCCCCGAGACGAACTCGACCGGCTTGCGCCCGAACGTCGGCATGACGTAGGAGGCTTCGAGGGACTGCTGTTCGGTGAGAGACATGCGAGGGCCTTTCTGCTAGCAGAGCTTGGACGCGAAGTTTCCGAGCGGCTTCACCTCGAAGGTGTCGACCTCCTCGGCCTGGTTGATCATCGTGCCGACGCCTCTGTCGGTAAGCAGCTCGAGGAGCAGCGCGTGGGGCGTCGTGCCGTTGAGGATGTGCGCGCGGTGGACTCCCGCCTCGAGAGCGCGCACGCACGAGGACAGTTTCGGGATCATACCGGTCGACGCGGCGCCGGAGGCCATGAACTCCTTCACTTCGGACAGCGTCATGCGCGACACGAGCGTAGCCTTGTCCTCGAAGTCCTCGTAGAGACCGTCGACGTCGGTGAGGAACACGACCTTGTGCGCCCCGATCGCCGCAGCGACGTGCCCGGCGACAACGTCGGCGTTCACGTTGAAAAAGCCGCTGCCCGGGTCCTCCCCGATGCCGATCGACGCGATGACGGGGATGTAGTCTGCGGCGACAAGATCCTCGACGAGCTGGGTGTTGATGCGCAGGACGCGCCCCACGCGGCCGAGGCGGGGGTCGGCCTGCTCGGCGATGATCGTCGCGCCGTCGGCGCCCGACAGCCCCACGGCGACGCGGCCGTGGTCGTTCATCGCCTCGACAAGCTCCTGGTTCACCTGGCCGACGAGCACGGTGCGCACGATCGACATCGCCTCTTCGGAGGTGACGCGCTGGCCGTCGACGAACCGGAACGGCATGCCGAGCCGATCCATCGCCTTGGTGATCGCAAGCCCTCCCCCGTGGATGATGACGGGGTTCACGCCGATGATCTTGAGCAGCACGATGTCGGCCATGACGTCGGCGCGCACCTTCGCATCGACCATTGCGGCCCCGCCGTACTTGATGACGATCGTCTTGCCCGTGGCGTTCTTGATCCACGGCAGCGCCTCGGCAAGCGCGTCTGCCGTAAGGCTCGAGACGCCGCCCGGCCGGGCATCTTTGTCGTAGAGCATGGGTTCCTCCTCGGTGTGCTCATGCGCGGTTTCGGCAAGGGGCGGGCGGTCGCGTCCGACGGCTCCCATAGCAGAGGCGGGCGTACCCGTCGTTCCCGGCTTCGGGAAGGGGCAGCGCGGTCACGTCCGGTAGTCGCCGTTGATCGTGACGTAGTCGTGCGAGAAGTCGCACGTCCACACCGTCGTGCGCGCGTCTCCCGCGCCGAGGTCCACATCGATCTCGATTTCGGGGGACTCGAACCGGCGCGTCGCGTCGGCTTCGTCAAAGGGAACGGCAAGCCCGTCGCGGCACACGGGGATCCCCATGATGTCGATCGCGACGTCCTCCTGGCGAAAGCGCGCACCCGAGCGCCCCGCGGCCATGGCGATGCGCCCCCAGTTCGCGTCGCAGCCGTAGACGGCCGTCTTCACGAGCGGCGAGTTCGCGATCGTGCGGGCCGCCCTGTCGGCGTCGGCGTCGTCGGCGGCGCCCGCGACGCGAACGGTCACGAGCCTCGTCGCGCCCTCTCCGTCGGAGGCGATCTGGCGCGCGAGGCTCGTGCAGACCGAGAGCAGCGCGGCGAAGAACCGGTCGAAGGCGGGCGCGCCTTCGGCGATCGGCTCGGCGCCGGGCGCGGCGGCGCCGGAGGCAAGCAGGACGCACGTGTCGTTCGTCGAGGTGTCCGAATCGACGGTGACCTTGTTGAACGTACGCCCGACGACGGCGCGCAGCGCGGATGCGAGCGCAGGCTGGGACACGGGGGCGTCGGTCGTGAGGACGGCGATCATCGTCGCCATGTTCGGCATGATCATGCCTGCGCCCTTCGCCATGCCGCCGACCGCGAACGTGCGGCCGTCGTAGCCGATGCCGTCGCCAGAAAACGAGCAGCAAGCCTCCTTCGGGCGCGTGTCGGTCGTCATGATGGCGCGCGCGGCGTCGCCTCCCCCCCTGCGGGAAAGCGCGGCGGCTGCGGCGGGCAGCCCCGCGACGAACGGCTCGATCGGCAGGTACTCGCCGATGACCCCCGTCGACGCGACGAGCACCTCCTCGACCGCGCACCCGAGCGCCTCGGCCGCGAGTCGCGCGGACTCCCGCGCGGCCGCCAGACCGACGGCGCCGGTCGCGGCGTTGGCGACGCCGGAGTTCACGACGACGGCTCGCGCCGTGCCTCCCGTGCGGGCGAGGTGATCCCGCGACACGGTGACGGGCGCGGCGCAGAATACGCTCTGCGTGAACGTAGCCGCCGCAGGGCATGGCTCGTCGGCGACGACGAGCGCGAAGTCGAGCCGCTCGGAATCGTGCCGGAACCCCGCATGGACGCCTGCGGCCTCAAAGCCGAGCGGCGTCGCCACGCCGCCGTCGCACGGCTCGGCGCCGGCGGCGGCGCAGTCGGCGGCACACGCGGACGCAAGGCCGAGGGGGCGCGGAGCGGCGGTAGACCCGCCGAAAATGTTCGGTTGTTCGCTCATGGTTCGTTCCTTTTCGTGGGGCGCGATCGGAAAACCGGCGCCGTCGCGGCGCCGTCGGAGGCTGGGAGCAGCGGCTGCGGCTCACACCGCACAGGCAAGCTGCTCGAGACCTCGTCGCTCGTCGAGCCCGAACGCGATGTTCGCGCACTGGACGGCCTGGCCGGCTGCGCCCTTGCCGAGGTTGTCGATCGCACAGGCCGCCACGATCATGCCCGTGCGCTCCTCGACGGCGACTCCGACGTGTGCGCGGTTCGTGCCGGCAACCGACGCCGTGCGCGGCATGCGCCCGGAAAGCACGCTCACGAAGGCGCTCTCGCGATAGAAGTCGGCATAGAGCGCCTCGATCTCTTCTGCAGAGGCCGCCGTGCCGGGCGCGAGGGGCACATAGACCGTCGAGAGGAGCCCGCGGCTCATCGGCGCGAGGTGCGGCGCGAACACGAGACGGCCTTCGATCCCAAGGATCTGCTCGATCTCAGGGACGTGCCGGTGCCGACCGACGCCGTATGCCTCTGCGTTCTCGTTCGCGAAGCAGAAATGCGTGCGCTCCGTCGCCTTCTTGCCCGCGCCCGTGACCCCGGAAATCGCGTCCGCCACGATGGCCGCGTCCGCACGGGCGATGCCGGCGCGCAGGGCGGGCGCTGCGGCGAGCGAGGTCGCCGTCGGATAGCAGCCGGCGCACGCGATGAGCGCCGCCCGGCCGGCCGCCACCTCGGACGCCGCGCGGGCGAGGTCTTTGGGGAAGAGCTCCGGCAGCCCGAACGCCGCCGCGCCGAGCAGGTCGGGCGCGGTGTGCGGGACGCCGTACCACCGCTCGTAGACGGACGCGTCGCGCAGGCGGAAATCGGCCGACAGATCGACGACCGAGACGCCTTCCGCAAGAAGGCGCGGCGCCAGGGCGAGGGCGGCGGTATGCGGAACGGCGAGAAAGGCGACGTCGCACGAGGCGAGGTCGGCCTCCTCGGTGCGCTCGAACGCACGGGAACCCGCCGACGTGCCGGCGAGCGCCGGGTATGCGTCGGCGATGCGCGCACCGGCCTGGGCGTCCGAGGTGGCGCACGCGAGGTCGAAGTCGGGATGGAGCGCGAGCAGGCGCACGAGCTCGATGCCGGCAAACCCCGCCGCCCCGACGACGCCCGCCCTCGTTGCCATGGTGGCTCCCCCTTTTCTTCGACTCTGCACTGTCGCCCGCAAACTGCGAATCACTGCGGCAAATGCACGATTATTTCGCATAGCTCGATGCCTTTATGCGGCCTTTCATCGTAGGGACACCACCTGCGGCGCGCAAGTCCTGACACGGAATCTTTACGCAAATTCGCGCTGCAGGAGCACGATTCGACCCCCCTCAACGGCATCCCGGGGAGGCCGGGCCGTGATGCGAGGCGCGGAGTCGGCGGCCGAGTTCGCGGAGTCGGCGGCCGCGGGTCGAGCCGCGTACGGTGCTCAGAGGCCGAACAGCAGATGCCGCACCGCTTGACGCCCGTGACGACCTCGACCATCCCGTTGCCCATCCTGCTGATAGGAGGCTTGTCGAGGCAGGCGCCCCGTTGCCCTTCCGTTTCATGCGCCTGCGTACCCCCACTCCGTCCTCCTTCGCCCTTTCGCCGAGCGTTTTTGCAACATGCTGCACGCTCGCTCAACGGCATGGCGCAGGCAAGGGTTCCGTTACGCCTGCTGCAGTGAGGACGGCCGGGGCGAGAAGGAATTCCCAAACCGCTTGCCGAACTGCTTTCTCGGCGTATCGCGCTGGGAGGCGCGGCGCGAAGGCCCTTGCATCCCCTCCCTTCATTCCGTCGGAGGCGAAGGCCTTACGAGCCGGATAAGCGAGCTCCTTCCGGGGGCGTCGCGCACGGCTATCTCGCCTGCCTCCTCCATGGCGTCAATGACTTCCTGCATGGTCTTGCTTACGCCGGAGTAGCCGAGTCGCGATGCGATCTCCCTTTTCGACAGCGGCTCTGACAAGAGGAGGGTTGACGCTATTCCGTCGCGCAGCTCGACCCGCGTTCTCCTCTTGCCTCTGCGCCGAGGGGCTGCAGCGGCAACCTCGCCTCCGGCCTTTCTCTCATTCAGGAAATACGGGTTGCATTTGAACGTGACCCTGAAGAACGAGCGATCCTCGTCGGTCTCGAACACGGGATCCTCGGAGCCGTTCGCCCTCATCGCCCTGATCATGGTGGGGATGCCCGTGTTCCTGCCCCCTACGAGGCGCAGCTCCTTGAGGAAGTCGCCTATCCGCCTGTTCCGACATCTCGCGGACACGAGCTTCTTGGCCGCCAGATCCTCGTTGCTGATAGACCTGTCAGGTCCCGGAAGGCTCAGGATCGAAAGCGAGCGAGGCTCGACCCTCACCGTCACGGGCTCCCTCATCTGGTAACTCTTGTGGTATACCGCGTTGGTAAGGGCCTCTTCGATAGCAGCGAACGGATAGTTGCTCACCCTCGTCGCCTCGGCGCGCTCGGGATCCTTGACAACGGCCTCTTCCAGCACCGTGTTTTTGATATGCTGCAGCGCGTCGCGCAGTTGCTGATCGATCGGGCCGGTGAACGTTCTTTCGGTCATCCCCTCCCCGGTCGGGTCGGGGATGTTGACAACCTCTATCCGAGCGCAGGGGAAAAAGCGCTCGATATCGGCCGAGAACATGAGCAGGCCGATATTGAGCGGATGCTCCGCCTCGGGCGCCCCGCCGATCACCCGAAGATCCCGTGCGAGATCTCGCTTGCCCGGCCTCCCCTGGCTCAGAAGCGAGCTTCCCGTCTTTTCGAGGAACTCCTCCATGTAGGAAAGCTCCAGATCGCTCAGCGTCGACGAGTAGTTCGGCCTGTCATCGAAGGGGATGAAGCCGCTGATCTCCTCGAGCTCC
>CAZBEP010000061.1:0-8613 GCA_964490925.1 uncultured Eggerthellaceae bacterium
ATCCGGCCGACATCTTCATGGGCGACACGGGGTCGCTCGCGCTCGGCATGGCGCTCGGGTGCCTCGCCGTGCTCACGGGCACCGAGGCCGTGTCCATCGTGATCGGCGGGCTGTTCGTCATCGAGGCGCTCTCCGTCATGGTCCAGGTGCTCTATTACCGCCAGACCCGCCGGCGCGTATTCCTCATGGCCCCGCTCCACCATCATTTCGAGAAGAAGGGCTGGAGCGAGACGAAGGTGGTCGTGCGCTTCTGGATCGTCTCCGGCGTCCTCGCGGCGACGGGATTCTCCCTGTACTTCGTCGATACGCTGCTCGTGGCGGGGTGATCGGGATGCTCGGCGGACGCACTGCGGCGACTCGCAAGGCGGCGGAGCTTCTTCCCGGGCGCAAGCACGCCCCGAAGCGGCTCGGCCGCGTGCTCGTGCTCGGCCTCGGCAAGAGCGGCCGGGCGGTGGTCGATTACTGCGCGCCCCTCGTCGGAGGCCGCGTCGAGTCCCTCGTCGTCGTCGGCGGCGCGCGCACGCCCGAGGCGGAGGCGTTCGCGGCGGCCCGCGAGGCCGACGGCGTGCGGTTCGTTTTCGACTGCGAAGAGGTCGCCGGCTCCTTCGACCTGTGCGCGGCAAGTCCGGGCATTCCCGCGACGTCGGCGTTCTACCGGAGCGCGGAGGCGGCGTCTGCGGAGGTCGTGAGCGAGATCGAGTTCGCCTGGCGCGAGAGCCGCGCAGACGCGCGCTGGGTGGCGGTCACGGGCACGAACGGCAAGACGACGACGACCTCCCTCGCCGCGCGCCTGCTGCGGGAGGCGGGCGCCTCGGCCGTCGCCGTCGGCAACATCGGCGACGTCGCGCTTTCGGCCGTCGCGCGGGACGAGGCCGGCGTCTACGTGGCGGAGACGTCTTCGTACCAGCTCGCGTCGACCCGCCTGTTCGCGCCCGACGCCGCCGTGATCCTCAACGTGACGCCCGACCACCTCGCCTGGCACGGCGGGTTCGAGGCGTACCGCGACGCGAAGCTCAAGGCGCTCGCGAACCTCGCGCAGGTTCCCGGCGCCGTCGCCGTGCTCGACGCGACCGACGACGTCGTGCGCGCGGAGGCGCGCCGTCTGCGCGCCCTCTCGCGCGCGGAGCGCGGGTTCGCCTACGTCCCGATCGGGACGGCCGCCGGCCTGCGCGAGAGCATGATCGAGAGGTGCGGCAGCGACAACGCGGCCTTCCTCGACGGCGACGTGCTCCGCGTCGATCTCGACGGGCGCACGCACCGCCTCGCCCGCGTCGGAGAGCTTGCGATCAAAGGCGACCACAACGTCGCGGACGCGCTCGCCGCAGCCTCCGCCGCGATCGCGCTCGGGACGCCCGACTCCGCCGTCGTGCGCGGCTTGCGCGCCTTCCCTCCGCTTCCGCACCGCATCGAGCCGTGCGGGCGAGCCGGCGGCGTCTCTTTCTTCAACGACTCCAAGGCCACCAACGTCGAGGCGACGGTCAGGGCGTTCACGGCCTTCGAGCCGGGCCGCGCCGTCGTCATGCTCGGCGGTCGCGACAAGGGCACCGATCTCGCGCCCCTCGTGGACGCCGCGCGGGCGAACGCCAAGGCGGCCGTGTGCTTCGGCGAGGCAGGCCCGCGCCTCGCCGCCGCGCTCGAGGCCGGCGGCGTGCCCGTCGCGCGTGCGACCTGTCTCGCGGACGCCTTCGAGGCGGCATGCGCGCTCGCGCGGCCCGGCGACGCGGTGCTCCTGTCGCCGGCATGCGCGTCCTTCGACGAGTTCTCGTGCTTCGAGGAGCGCGGCAGCGCGTTCAGGGCGCTTGCGGCCGCGCGGGCGCGCGAGGCGGGGGCGTGAGGGTCGTGCCGCTGTTCGGAAAGAGAAAGGCCCAGACCGCGCCGGCGGTGCCGCGCGACGTCATGGTTCCGCGCATCGTCTTTCTGCTCGCGACGCTCGCGCTTATGCTCCTCGGCCTCGTCATGGTGTATTCGGCGTCGTTCGTCGAGGCCATCAACGACGGCGACGACCCGGCGAGCTACATGGTCAAGCAGGTCGCGTTCGCGGCGCTCGGCGTGGTGATCGCGCTGGGGATATGGAAGTTCTTGAGGCCCCGGTGGCTTCGGGAGGGGCTTTTGCTCTACGTCGGCTGGGGCGTCGTATTCGTCCTCATCCTGCTCACGGCGGTCGCCGGCTCCGAGGAGCTCGGCGCGCAGCGATGGCTCAGGATAGGGCCGGTCGGCATCCAGCCCTCGGAGTTCATGAAGATCGCCCTCGTCGTCGTTTCGGTGCGGCTGCTGTGCGATCTGCGTGCCGGCGCGCCTGTCAAAACCGTCGCGGTCAAGGCCGTCCTGTTCGTCATCGTGCCCCTCGGGCTTATCTACACGACGCAGTCCGACCTCGGCACGACGGTCATCTGCGTCGTGGGCGTTTTCGCGGTGGTGTGGCTCGGCGAGGCCCCGATGCGCCTCGTCGCCGTCGCGCTCGCCGTCGTCGGCTCCCTCGGCGTGCTTGCGGTTGCGCTCGTCGGCTACCGGTCGAGCCGCTTCGCCTACCTCGACCCGTGGAACGACGGCATGAACGGCTACGGCGACGGCTACGCGATCATCCACTCCTACTACGCCTTCGCCGAAGGGGGGCTGTTCGGCGTGGGGCTGGGCAACTCGCGCGAGAAGTACCTGTACCTGCCCGAGGCCGAGACCGACTTCATCTTCTCGATCGTCGGGGAGGAGCTCGGGCTTGTCGGCGCCCTGCTCGTCATTGCGCTGTTCCTCGTGTTCCTCTACGCGGGGCTGCGCATCGCGAAGGCCGCCCGCACCGATTTCAGCGCGATGGTCGCCGGTAGCTGCACGATCATGATCGTGTTCCAGGCATTCCTCAACATCGGGTGCGCGATCGGCGTATTCCCGACGACGGGCAAGCCGTTGCCCTTCGTCTCGTCGGGAGGGTCGTCGCTCGTTGCGACGCTCATGATGGTCGGGCTTATCCTGGCGGTCTCGAAGGAGTCATCGGAGCCGACCGTTCACGACGCTCGCCGCGCCGACCTGCGCGTCGTGCGGATGGAGCGACCGGTCGAGACGCGCGGCGCGGGCGCGGCTCGGGGGAGGTAGGTCTCATGCTCGCAGTGCTTTCCGGCGGGGGGACTGCCGGCCACATCAATCCGGCGCTCGCCCTGGCGGAGGAGCTTTCCGACCGCGGGTGCCAGGTTCGCTTCGCCGGCACGCCCGGCGGCATCGAGGCGCGCCTCGTGCCCGAGGCCGGCATCGAATTCGAGCCGTTCGAGGCGTCGGGGTTCAACCGCCGCCGCCCGCTCACGCTCCCCAAGACGCTGCTCGCCATGCGCAAGAGCGTGGAACGCGCGCGCGCGTGGTTCGACGAGATCCGCCCCGACGTCGTGGTCGGCTTCGGCGGGTACGTGTCGGTTCCCGTCGCCCGCGCCGCAGAGCGGACGGGCGTGCCCGTGGTCGTCCACGAGCAGAACTCGGTGATGGGGCTTGCGAACCGGGCGCTCGCGAAGAGCGCCGCCGCCGTCTGCCTCACGTACGCCGCCCCCGCCGGCCGGCTCGGCCTGCCGGAGGGCCGCGTCGTCGTGACGGGCAACCCGGTGCGCCGCAGCGTCCTCGACGCGCGCCGCGAGGACGGGCGCGCCCGCTACGGGATCGCCGCCGACGAGGTCATGCTCCTCGTGTTCGGCGGCAGCCTCGGCGCGCGCCACCTCAACGAGGCCGTGTGCGCGCTCAAGGCCGAGCTGCTCTCCCGGCCGGGCCTGCGCGTCGTGCACGTCACCGGCCCAAAGGAGCTCGCCGCCGTGCGCGCCGCCCTCGCGCTCGCGCCCGAGGAGGAGGCGCGCTGGACGACCGTGGGCTACGAGAGCCGCATGGGAGAGGCGCTCGCGGCGGCGGACGCCGTCGTGTCGCGCGCCGGCGCGACCTCGCTCGCGGAGATATCCGCCCGCGCCGTGCCCGCGCTCCTCGTGCCGTTCCCATACGCGACCGCCGACCACCAGACGACGAACGCCCGCGCCTCCGTCGACGCGGGGTGCGCGCTGCTCGTGGCAGACGCGGACCTCGACGGCCCGGAGTTCGCCGACAGGCTCTGCTCTCTTATCGACGACGCCGCCCTGCGCGAGTCGATGCGCGCGTCGGCGCTCGCGCAGGGGACGCAGGGCGCGGCGGGCAGATTGGCAGATGTTGTGATTGCCGCCGCCCGCTAGGGAGGTTTCGGGTATCATCACAAGGTTGCAATCGTCGGCGCGCCCTCGGCGCTCGTAGGGGGAAGGACGGCGTTCGGATGGCGGACCAGCCGCGTATCCACGCGCTCCATTTCATAGGCATCGGAGGCGTCGGCATGAGCGGGATCGCCCGAGTCGCCTATGACCAGGGACTTTCCGTTACGGGGTCGGATCTTAGGCGCAGCCGCTACACCGACCGGCTCGAAGAGGCCGGCATCCCCGTCGCCATCGGGCACGTGCCCGAAAACATCCCCGCCGATGTCGACGTCGTCGTCGTGTCGACGGCCATCCTCGACAACAACCCGGAGCTTGCCGAGGCGCGTCGGCGCGGCTGCGAGATCTGGCATCGGGCGAGGATGCTTGCCTATCTCGGGCGCGACCTCTCCACCGTCGCCGTGGCCGGCACGCACGGCAAGACGACGACCTCCTCCATGCTCGCGACGGCGCTCGACGGCGCCGGCGAGGATCCGACGTTTCTCGTCGGGGGCGTCGTGCGCGCCTACGGCAGCAACGCGCGTTCGGGGACGGGTCGCCTCTACGTCGTCGAGGCGGACGAAAGCGACAAGTCGTTCACGTGCCTGTCGCCGTCTGCGGTGCTCGTGACCAACATCGAGGCGGACCACCTCGACCACTATTGCGACCTCGAAGAGATCTGCGACCACTTCGGCGCGTTCATCGGGTCGGTTCCTGCGGGAGGCGCGGTCGTCGTGTGCGGGGACGACGAGGCGCTTGCGGCCCTCGCGCGCGCGCGGACGGGCAACGTCGTCACGTACGGATTCGGCGCGGGCTGCGACGTGCGCGTCGAGGGCTTCGAGCAGCACGGCGTCGGAAGCTCGTTTACCGTGCGCATGGCCGACGGGCGCCGCGTCGAGGTTTCGCTTCCGCAAAGCCCCGGCTCGCACAACGCGCTCAACGCCGCAGGCGTGGTCGCGCTCTGCGAGGAGATCGGCGTGCGCGCCGAGGACGCCGCAGGCGCGCTCGCGGGCTTCAGGGGCGTGCGCCGCCGCTTCGACCTCGTCGGACAGCGATGCGGCGTGACCGTCGTCGACGATTACGCGCATCACCCCACCGAGGCCGCCGCAACGATCGCGGCGGCCTCCGGGCTCGGCTACCGCCGGGTGCACGTGCTGTTCCAGCCGCACCGCTACTCGCGCGCCCCGCTGTTCACCGAAGTGCTCCGCGACGAGTTCGCCTCGGCCTTCGACGAGGCGGACACCGTGACGTTCATGAACGTCTATCCGGCCGGCGAAACGCCGGTGCCCGGCGTGTCCGGCAAGACGTTTCTGAACGTCGTGCTCGCCCACGAGGGGCATCCCGAGGCGGCCTACGTGCCGCGGCGCATCGACGTCGCCCCGTACATGGCGGCCCTCGCCAAAGACGGCGACCTCGTCATCACGATGGGCGCGGGCGACGTGACGTCGATGGGGGCGGAGATCCTCGACGCGCTGTCCGCTCGCGCGCCGGAGACGCAATGATCGCGCGGCACGCCTCGCGCCTCGAGGCGCTGTTCGTCGACGGCTCGTTCGGGGGGGACGTCTACCCCAACGAGCCGATGGCGCGCCATACGACGTACCGGATCGGGGGGCCGGCCCGCTTCTATGTGCGCATCGACTCGATCGGCGCCCTCGCGCGCACGATCGAGGCGTGCGACGACACCGGAACGTCTTGGGTGATCGTCGGCCGGGGATCGAATCTGCTCGTGTCCGACGACGGCTACGACGGCGTGGTGGTCTCGCTCGGTCGCGACTTCCGCGCGTGCCGCTACGACGAGGAGCGCCGGCGCTTCTCCGTCGGCGCGGGCGCGGCTCTGTCGACCGTCGTGCAGGAGGCGTTTCGCCGGTCGCTGTCGGGGCTCGAGTTCGCCGTGGGCACGCCGGGGTCGGTCGGCGGGGCGCTCCGCATGAACGCGGGGACGCGCAGCGCATGGATCGGCGAGCGCGTGGCGAGCGTGACGGTGTTCACGCGCGAGCGCGGCCTGGAGCTTCGGGACGGGGACTCCGTCGTGTGGGGGTACCGGACGACGTCGTTTCGTCCGGACGAGGTGATCGTTGAATGCGAGATCGAGGCGGAGCCGGGGAACCCGCTCCTCATCCGAGGGCGGATGGAGTCGTCGCTCGCCGCGCGCTGGGTCTCCCAGCCGGCGTCGAAGCCGTCGTGCGGCAGCGTTTTCAGGAATCCGGAGGGGCACAGCGCCGCCCGTCTCATCGAAGAGGCGGGGCTTAAGGGGTTCGCGCGCGGCGGGGCAAGGGTATCGGAGCGGCACGCGAACTTCATCGTGAACGAGGGTGACGCGACGTCTGCGGACGTGCTCGCCGTCATGCGCGCCGTGCAGGCGAAGGTGTACGAGGACTATGGCATCGAACTGGCGCCGGAAGTCCGGTTACTCGGATTCGAATAGGCCCCCCGCCGCCCCTCGCTCCGGCGGCACGACTCGCGGCGCGCGCCCCGCCCGGCGCCGCAGCGGCTCCGGTCCGTCGCGGCGCCCGTCCGGCTCCCGCCCCGCGCGCCGGGCTCCGGCCGCGCGCGGAGGGGCGGGGCGCGCGCCGCGCACGGGAGATCCGAGCGTCCCCGGCGCTTCCCCCGCCTCCCGCCCCGCCCGCTCGGCTCCGGTCGCGCCGCCGGCTTCCGGCTGGCGCGTCATTCCCGGCGGGCGCCGCAGCCGCCCCGAAGACGCGCCTCGGCCTGACGCGCCCGCCGCCCGGCGCGCGGGCGAACCGGCGCTCTCGTCGGTTCGCATCGGCGACATCGGCCGCGCCTCGCAACGCCCCGCGCGTCGCAGGGAGCGCGCCCGCGCCATGCCGAAGGCGCGCCCGCGCGGCGCCGCCGTCGCGAAGCTCCTCGCCATCGTCGTGATCCTCGCCCTCCTCGCGGCGATCGCCTACTTCGCGCTCGCGCGCTCGGGGGCCTTCCGCATCGAGCGCATCGACGCGCAGGGCGTCGAGCACCTCACCGCGAGCGAGATGACGGCGCTCGTGTCGGTGTCCGAGGGGACGAGCCTGCTCGACGTCGATATCGCGGGCATCCGCTCGCGGCTCCTGCAAGACGCGTGGATCCAAGACGTCGCGATCAGCCGCGTCTTTCCCGACACGCTCCAGATCGTCGTGACGGAGCGCGAGATCGAGGCCGTCGTCGAAATCCAGACGGGAAGCGACGGCTCGGTGAGCGAGTGGGCG
Source organism: uncultured Eggerthellaceae bacterium (assembly GCA_964490925.1). Classification (GTDB taxonomy): domain Bacteria; phylum Actinomycetota; class Coriobacteriia; order Coriobacteriales; family Eggerthellaceae; genus CAZBEP01. The sequence continues at coordinate 7,379 of CAZBEP010000061.1, forward strand.
ATCGCATCGGACGGCATGTGGCTCATGTCCATACCCGATCGCGACTCCGAGGCCGGCCAGGCGACGTCGTCGCAGGTCTACGAGGACGCCGACGCGGCGCTGCGCATCGTCGACGTCCCCTACGGAGTCTCCCCCGAGATCGGCGCGTACAACACCGACGAAAACGTCGCGAACGCGATCGCGATCGTCTCCGGTATGACGACCGAGCTCGCCGACCGCGTCGTGACCGTTTCGGCGAGCGACCTCGAGTCGACGACGCTCACGCTCGACAACGGCGTGGAGATCGCCTTCGGCACGGCGACCGACATCCGCGCGAAGGAGCGCATCTGCCTCGAGCTCTTGGAGCAGCACGCCGACTCGATCGCCTACATCAACGTCCGCAACGTCGATCGCCCCACCTATCGCGCGCTGTGAGCGTTCCGTCTTTCGGCGAACTGTGCGGATATTGCGGCGGGAGGACTGCGCCGGATGTCCCGTTAGTTGCAATTGCGGGGGCGTTGTGTAAAATGAGCTGTTGATATGCCCAGGTGGGCACAATGGCGAAAACGCACCACCGAGGTCGAAACGCAGTGGCGAACGCAGCAGTGGCAAACGCAGCAGGTGTGGAGGATGTAATGCCGAACAGAACAGCTTCCGATCATTTGGCGGTCATCAAAGTCGTCGGCGTAGGGGGCGGCGGCACGAATGCGGTGAACCGCATGGTCGAAGCCGGCGTCAAGGGAGTCGAGTTCATCGCGGTGAACACGGATCGCCAGGCGCTCCTCATGTCGGATGCGGACAAGACGATCCATATCGGCGAGGAGCTGACGCGCGGGCTCGGCGCCGGGGCGAACCCGGAGGTCGGATGCCAGGCGGCCGAGGAGAGCCGCGCGGAGATCCGCGAGGCGCTCGCCGAGGCGGACATGGTGTTCGTCACTGCAGGCGAAGGCGGCGGCACGGGCACGGGCGCCGCGCCCATCATCGCGGAGATCGCGCGCGAGGAGATCGGGGCGCTCACGGTCGGCATCGTCACGAAGCCGTTCTCGTTCGAGGGGCGTCTGCGGCGCAACCAGGCGGATCAAGGCATCGAGCTGCTCGGCCAGAAGGTCGACACGCTTATCGTCATCCCGAACGACCGCCTGCTCGAGATCGTCGAGAAAAAGACGAGCATGCTCGACGCCTTCCGCATCGCCGACGACACGCTGCGCCAAGGCATCCAGGGCGTCACGGATCTCATCACCATCCCCGGCCTCATC
>CAZBEP010000062.1:0-3993 GCA_964490925.1 uncultured Eggerthellaceae bacterium
CGGGAACCGTGACCGACCCCTCCTCGGGAACCGTGAGCAACCCCACCTACGTCGCGCCGGCTTTAGGCGACTCCGGCTCGGGGGGCAGCTCCGGCGAGACGACGGTCACCGAAGTGGACGACGCGCCGTCGCGCTACGAAGTCGTCACCGTTTCGAGCGCGAGCGCGGGGAGCGACGCGGGAGCCGATGCGGCCGATCAGGCTGCCTTGGAGGCGGCGGTCGAGGTCGTGGAGACCGAAGCGGGCACGGAGGTCGTCGTCGCCCCTGTGGGGGACGCCGCATGGACGGCGGAGATCCTGGGGCGCGTCGCCGGAACCGACAACAGCGCGACGCTGTGGAGCGGCGGCACGGCGGACGCGCCGTCTTTGTCGCTCACCTTTGCGGGGGCCGACCTCGACCCTGCGGCCGACCTCGCCTTCGATTCCACGGTGACCATCAGCCGCACGGGCGAAGGAGAGGTGGCGACGCTCCTTGACGGGGACGAGGACACCATCGTCATGGACTTCGCCTATGACGGCGCCCTGCCTGCGACGGCGACGGTCGCCGTGCGCGCCTCGGGCGTGTTCTCGGACGGCGAGCAGCTGTCCCTGTACTACTACAATGCCGACGAGCAGCGCTTCGACCTCGCGCAAGACGGAATCGAGGTTTCGGGGGACTACGCGATCTACCAGATAGAGCACTGCTCCACCTGGGCGCTGTCGTCAAACGACCTCTCCCTGCTCGCGATGCCGACCGACAGCGGCGCCGTGGACGCCTCAACCGTGAACGTCCGTTCCCAGGACGGCACGGCGATCGTCGCCGGCATCATAGGCGTTGCCGTCGTTGCGGCTGCCGTAGCGGGCTTCCTCGCGATTCGCCGGAGGCGTCGGGAGGCGCTTATCGGCTGACCGGCAAGGCTTCTCCGCGCACGTCGCCGTGCTTCGGGGCGGGGCGGCGTGCTTCCCCAGCGACGCGAAAGGGAGACACATGCTCGAAATCAAAGGCGTCACGAAGCGCTACGGCAGCTTCGTCGCCATTCACGACATTACGATCACGGTGCCGAACGGCTGCGTGTACGGCCTGGTGGGCTACAACGGCGCCGGCAAGACGACGCTGCTCAAAACGGTCGCCGCAGTCTATCTGCCGGATGAGGGCGAGGTGCTGGTCGACGGGAAATCGGCTCACAAGGTGCGCACGCCCGCCCGCACGCCCTTCATCGTGGCCGACGAGCCCTACTTTTTGCCCCAGGCGACGCCGGAGACGATGCGCCTGTACTACCGCGGCTACTACCCGGCCTGGTCGGATGGGACGTATCGGAACCTGCTCGCGCTGTTCGACCTCGACCCCAAGGCGAAGATCGGCGGCTTCTCGAAGGGCATGCAGCGCCAGACGGCCATTCTGCTCGGGCTTGCGACGGGCGCGCGCACGATGCTGCTCGACGAGAGCTTCGACGGGCTTGACCTGGGAAAGCGCATTCTGCTCAAACGGCTTTTGCGGCAGTACTCGCGCGTGCGCGACGCGAGCGTGATCCTCAGCTCGCACAACCTGCGCGAGCTGGAGGACGTCGCCGACCGCATCGGCATGATCGACGGCCACGCCCTGGTGTTCGACGACACCGTGGACGATCTTCACGCGAAGCATCCGGGAGAGTCGCTCGAGCAGATCTTTCTGAACGAACGGGAGGTGAGCGACCATGACGTCGCAAGCGTCTTTGTCTGGTAGGAACGCGACCGGCGACGTCGCTGGCGCGCAGGGGAAAGGCGGCGGAGGGCGTCGTTCGCGCGGGATGCCCCCGGCACCGGGATCGAACCTGGTGGGGCACGACTTCTCGCTCGCCTTGCGGGGGCTCTACCCGCTGCTTGTCGGCGCGATATTCGTGTTCGCCGTCGCGATGCCGGTGTCGACGGCGGCCATCCCCGACATGTCGGTGTTCAACGTGGAGTACACGCACAACCAGCTGAAGTTCCGCTTCTGGGCCGAGGAGCTGAGCCTGGTCGTCGTGCTGGCAAGCGCCGTGTTCGGCGCGGCGTGCGGCGTGCGGGCGTTCTCGTTTCTGCTCGTGCGCCACGAGACGACGGCGGTGCTCTCGCTGCCGCTTTCGCGCTCGACCCTGTTCTTCACGCGCGCCGGGGCGTGCGTGCTCACCATCGCGGCCGGCATCGGCATTCCGCTTGTCGTCTCGCTCGTGGTGAACATCTTGGCGCTCAACATATGGACGGGCCTTTTCGGGCAGTTCGCCTACGTTTTGTGCGGGCTTGTGCTCACCGCGCTCGTCGGCTGTGCCGCAGGCATTCTGTCCTGCGCGCTTGCCGGCACGGTGGCCGAGGCGTTCGCGTTTTGCGCCTCGCTTCTGGCAAGCGTGTCGGTGGCGGCCTGGGGCGTCGGCTCGCTCATGGGCGAGCTTTTGGTGGGCAACGCCTTCGGCGAGACGCTGATCGGCGGCACCGACGAGGTGGCTCCCTCGCTCATCGAGGCGCTTTCGTGGATGAATCCGCTGCTGTTCTTTGCCGAGGAGGCGGCCGCGCACCAGACCTTCTCGGTGGTGCATCCGGTTTACGCGCCCGAAGGCGGCACCTGGGCGCTCGTTGTCGGCTGGGCGGCCGTGCTCGTCGTCGCGGCGGCGCTCGCGCTCGTTTTCGTCCGTCGCCGCAAGGGGGAGCGCGCCGGCATTGCCGGGCAGTGCGTTCCCATGACGATGGTCGTCGCCTTGGTGGTGGGCCTTGCCGCCTTCGGCGCGACCTTCACGCTGCTTTCCAACCTGAACGTCACCGCCGCGTCGGTGGCGGCCTTCATCGTGTTCGCGCTGCTGGTCATCGCGCTGTTGCGCGGTCCTTTGCACGGGCAGGCGCCCCTGCGGCGCGACCTGGCCGTGACGGGCTCGGGCGCGGCGGTGCTTGCGCTCGTGCTCGCCGTGATCGCCGGAGGCGGCCTCGGCTATTCCTCGTACGTGCCCGACGCCGACGACGTGGCCGAGGCGAAGGTGTCCTACACGGGCACGCCGAGCTACCTGGCCTCGGGGTTCGACGCCGCCGTGGCGGGAAGCGGCAGCTACTACTTCGCCGCCGACTACTCCTACACCGACCGCGACGACATCGAGCGCGTGCTTGACGTGCACCGGCAGCTCGTGGAGACGGGCGGCGCGCCGCTTGCGGCCAACGACGAGGACTTCTCCCAGACGGTCATGCCCTATGACGTCCGCATCACCTACACGCTTGCGGACGGCACGGAGGTTCTGCGCTACTACGACCGCGCGACCTTTGCCGAACTTGCCGAGCTTGCCGAACTTGACGCGTCGAGCACGGTGCAGGAGCTTGCGCGGGCGACGATCACGGGCGACGTGTCCTTCCTTGACGAGGAGGAGCAGGAGGCCCTGTCCTCGTCCTCGGCGCGACTGGCCTTCGCGACGGGCGACATCTACCTTTCCGACGGCCTCTATTCGACGCCGCGCCTGCTCAACTGCGACGCCGCGACGCGCGGGGAGCTGTTGGCCGTGCTTGCGGAGGACGTGGCGAACCAAAGCGTCGAGGATCGCTACCATCCTTCGGGAAGCTGTCGGGGCGTGCTGCTGTTCACGCTGTCGGGCGACACGGCGGCGGACACCTTCGCCTTCGGCCTGGACGGCACGCTCGTGTACCTGACCGACGAGTTCGAGCGCACGCTCGCCTGGCTTGAAGAGAAGGGGCTTGCCTCGTACCTCGAGGTGCCCGAGAGCGTGGAGGTCGAGTCGATCACGGTGCAGCGCTATGCGCCCTATGACGCGATGAACGCGGTGTCCGACCCGTCGAGTGCGTACTTCCTCGGGTATCGCTCCGAGGTCGAAGGGCAGTTCGTATCGACGAAGGACTTCGGCACGAACTACGAGACCGAGGATGCGGGCGAGATCGAGGAGCTGCTTGACGGCTGCCGCAACGCCTATTACATGGACGGCGGGGGCTATCTGGTGCAGGTGAAGCTCGCGGGGTCGGATTTCTACACCTACCTGTTCCTTCCGGCAGAAAACGCGCCCGAGTGGCT
>CAZBEP010000062.1:4093-5655 GCA_964490925.1 uncultured Eggerthellaceae bacterium
GCGGGGCAGTACGTCGAGGTGCGGCTTGCCTTCGACGAAGAGCTCGAAGCGAGCGGGGACGTCGCCTCGTCGTTGGCCATCGAGATCGACGGCGAGGAACCCGACGCCTCGGTTGTCGCGCGCGAGGCTTTCGTGGAGGGCTCCGAGCTCGTCGTGCGGCTTTCGCCGACGGAAGCGGCCGACGGGTCGAGCGCGGCGGTGTACTTCGCGCTCTATGCGGGGCTGTTGTCCGTGGGCGCCGCCGACGAGTCGGGGGCGCTCGGCACGGTGCGCGCCGCCGACGACGGTGCCTGCGCGGTTCTGGACGATCCGGCGCTTTTCGTCGTGCCGTCGGGGCTTGCGTTCGACATCGTGAGCGCCGTCGAGGGTGACGAGGAGGCGGGCGTGTGCGCTGAGACGGTGATCGAGGTGAGCAGCTTTGCGCAGCTGCGCGTGATCTCGTGGGTGACGCTCGGCGAGGACGGGCCGGTGGTGTTCAAGCACAACCACCAGTTCCTGCGCGACACGAACGCCACTGCTGCCGACAGCCTGGCGCAGGCGATCTCCACAGGCACGGACGGCGCCTTTACGGCGGTCGCCGAGGGCAGGCAGGTGACGATTACGGCAACGGAGCCGCATGACGGGCAGCTCATCGAGCCCACGCTTGTCGAAGGCGCCGTGGACGATTTCGACGCGGCGATGACGGAAACGGTCGATGCCGCCCTGGCCTCCGCTGCGGCGATGGCAGGCTAGCGATGGACGATCGGGCGAAGGATTCGCGCGGGGACGCGCGGGACGGCATGTTGGAAGGCGCGCGGGGGACTGGGCGCGAGAGCGAGGCCACGGGAGCGCAGCGACGCCGAGGCCGGCGGATCGCCCTCGGCGCGGCGGCTCTGGTTCTTCTTGCGGCGGCGCTTGCGGGAGTGCTCGTTTCGCAAACCTCTGGGACGCAAAGCATCGACATTTCCGAGGCGCTTGAGCGGGAGTGGCGCGTCGACGGGCTCGAGCTTTCCGTCGAGGCGTCGGCGGGCGAGGGCGATCTCGCCGTGTTCGGCGTCCGGATGCTCGAGGTGTCATGCAGCCCCGCCTCCATCGAGATGGGCTTGAGCTGCGGCATGGACTGGATGTGCGGGCTCGACCCGTGCCTGTGCGGCACGCCTGACGACTACGTGTCCTGCGCCTGCAACGGCACGGAGACGGTTTCGCCGGTCGTTGCCGTGTCGTCCTCGGACGAGGACGTGCTGCGCGTGGTCGAGTTCGCGGGTGCGTGGTGGCTCGTTCCCGTCGGGCAGGGAGAGGCGGAGGTGCTGGTGTCCGCCCGCCTGCCGCACTACGCCGATGCGACGCAGACGCTTCATGTCGAGGTTGCGCCTGCAGGCGCGGCCCAGTGGGCCTTCGCGATCGGCGGTGTGCTGCTTGCGGCGGCTCTGGTGGCGGGCCTTGTGGCGCTTGCGGTGCGCGGTCTGCGCCGTCGCGCTTCCAAGCGAGTTGGTCGCGATGGCTGACGGGAAGGGGCGCGTGCTTGCCGCGCGAGAGACCCGCGAGTCCTCCGAGGTGTCCGAGCGCCCCGCGCAGGCGGGCGC
>CAZBEP010000062.1:5755-7427 GCA_964490925.1 uncultured Eggerthellaceae bacterium
CGGTCGCCGCGCATTGTGGCCGCAGCGGTCATCGGCGCGGCGCTTGCGGCTGCGGGCGCCGCCTACCAGGGCATCTTCAAGAACCCGATGACCTCGCCCGATCTGCTCGGCGCAAGCTCCGGAGCCTGCTTCGGCGCGGCGCTCGCCATCCTGCTTTCCTTCGGGAGCGGCGGCATCGAGCTGCTCTCCTTCGTCATGGGGGTTGCGGCTGTCGCCGTGACTTGGGCGATGAGCTCGGTGATCGGGAAGGCGATGAACGGGACGCTCGTGCTCGTGCTGTCGGGCATGGTGGTGTCCAACGTGTTCACGGCCCTCGTCAATGCGGTGAAGTTCGTCGCCGATCCGAACTCCCAGCTGCCCGACATAACCTTCTGGCTGATGGGAGGGCTTTCCTCAGTGCGCGCGGACGATCTGCCGTGGCTGGTGGGTCTGGTCGCTGTCGGGTCGGCGGGGCTGATCGCGCTGCGCTGGCGCCTCAACGTGATGGCGCTCGGCGACGAGGAGGCTCTGTCGCTCGGCATAGACGTGCGCCGCACGCGCCGCGTCGTCGTTGCCTGCGCGACGCTGCTCACGGCCGCATCGGTGTCGGTGGCGGGCATGGTCGGCTGGGTGGGGCTTATCATCCCGCATCTGGCGCGCTTTCTCGTCGGGCCGGACAACCGCGTGCTCGTTCCCGCGGCGATGCTGCTTGGCGGGTCGTTCCTGCTGCTCGTGGACGATTTGTGCCGCAGCGTCTACACGACCGAGATCCCGCTTTCCATCGTGACGGCCATCGTGGGCGCGCCGCTGTTCGTGTATCTCATCTGCAAGCGAAGGGGGGCGTGAGCCATGGCGCAAACGGCTCCTCCGGCGCTGTCGGTACGCGGATTGAGCTGCGGGTATTCCGGCAAAGAAGTGATAGGCGACGTGAGTTTCGACCTGCCGTCGGGCAGCGCCGTTGTGCTTGTCGGGCCGAACGGCGCGGGCAAGACGACGTTTTTCAAGACGGTGCTGGGCTTCCTGCCCCGCCTTGCGGGCGAGATGCGCATCGGCGGCGAGGACACGAGCGGCTGGACGCGCAAGCGCTTTGCCCAGGCGGTCGCCTACGTTCCCCAGACGCATGAGCCGACCTTCGGTTTCAGCGTCCGCGAGATGACGCTTATGGGGCGCACGCCCGCCCTCGCTTCGCTCGCCTCGCCGAGCGAAGCGGACGAGAAGATCGCCGCCGACGTGCTTTCGCGGCTCGGCATCGATCATTTGGCCGAGCGGGACTACACGCAGCTTTCGGGAGGCGAACGGCAGCTTGTGATCGTGGCGCGCGCTCTTGCGCAGCAACCTCGGCTGCTCGTGATGGACGAGCCGTGCGCGAGCCTTGATTTGGGGAATCAGGTGCGGCTTCTCGAGCAGGTGCGCGGTCTGGTCGCCGACGGGCTTGCCGTGGCGCTCACCTCGCACGACCCCAACCACGCCTTCATGCTGGGCGCCGACGTGCTGTGCTTCGGGCGCGATGGGCGCGTGAGCTGCGGGCCGGCTGTCGAGGTGCTCACGACGCAGCGGCTTTCCGCCCTGTACGGGGCGGCGGTCGCCGTGCACGAGGTGGCCTCGCCTTTCGGCGGCACGGTGCAGACCTGTACGGCCTTCGTGCGCCCGAGCGACCGGTGCCTGGCGGCGGGCGGCATGCTTGCCGCTGCGG
>CAZBEP010000062.1:7527-8597 GCA_964490925.1 uncultured Eggerthellaceae bacterium
GGCGGCATGCTTGCCGCTGCGGCGGCGCTTGGGGGAGCGGTGCCGACGCTTTCTGGCTGCGACTTCGTCTTTGGGAACATGACGTCGTATACCGACATGTACGGGCGCACGGTAAGCGCCTCCGAGACGATCGAGCGGGTGTTCTGCTCGAACCCCATCGGCACGACCGACGTGTACATGCTGGCGCCCGACACCCTTGTCGGGTGGAGCTTCCGCCCCTCGGGGGCGAACAAGCAGTTCATCCCCGACGAGTACTTCTCCCTTCCGTCTCTTGGCGTATGGATGGGGTCGGGCTCGGTTCCGAACAGCGAGGAGGTCGCGGCGCAGAACCCCGACGTGATCCTGTGCTACTGGACCTGCGACGAGGTGGGCGCGAACATGGCCGACGAGATTCGCAACGAAACGGGTCTGCCGGTGCTGCTCGTCGACTACGACCTCCGATCGACGCCGGAGATGTTTCGCTACGTGGGCGATCTGCTCGGGCAGACGGAGCGCGCAGAAGTGCTTGCCTCCTACTGCGAGGATCGTCTGTCGCGCATCGCGCAGGCCGTCGAGCGCATCCCCGAAAGCGAGCGCAAGAGCATCTACCTTGCCCAGGGGGTCAGCGGGCTGACGACCGACCCAGTCGGGTCGATGCACGTGACCGACGCGCTTGAGCTTTTGGGGATGGAAAACGTGGCCGACATGCCCGGCACCGAAGGCGAGGGCATGGGCATGCCGACGGTGAACCTCGAGCAGATCATCACCTGGAACCCCGATGCGGTGCTCGTGGCGGAATACTCGATGAGCGACATGGCGAGCTCCGACACCTACGGCGAGATAAAGGCCGACGCGAACTGGCGCAACGTGCCCTGCGTGGCCGCAGGCGAGATCTATCGCATCCCGCAGTCGCCGTTTTCATGGTTCGGGCGCCCGCCCTCGGCGATGCGGATCTTAGGGTGTCTGTGGGTGCTCAAAATCCTGTACCCCGACTATGCGACCGACATCAATCTTGCCGAGGAGGCGCGCGAGTTCTACGAAACCTTCCTCCGCTACGAGCTTACCAGCACCGACATGACGTCGCTGCTGAC
>CAZBEP010000063.1:0-5811 GCA_964490925.1 uncultured Eggerthellaceae bacterium
GCTAACTCCTCCTGAACCGCTCTCCGCACTCCTCTTTTTTGCCGCGATGTGCAAAAACCGTCCCTACCGAGCGGCCGCCCGGGAGCCGCGCCGCCCTGCGGCGAAGGCCGATTCGTGAACCCCCGGTTCAAGGCTCATCGCTCCGCCCGGGGCGCGACCCGGGCGGGGGGTTCGCGGAGCGAAGCCACGAGATACGCCCGCTTTCGCCGGTTTTTCGCGGGTAGGGCACGCCTCGTGGGCGCCTGCGGGGCGCGCCCGGCCGCGCCCGTCGGAGACGGACGGAGAAACCCCTGTTCAGCGCAGCGGAGGCGCCCGTATGCTCGGAGGGAGGGGCGAGAGGAGGGGCGGGCGGGGCGCCCTACCCGTCGTTTTGCGGCGAAAACGCCGCGAAACGCTGGCGGGACGGATTCGGGACGGGGCCGCCGTTCGCCGAGGCGCGCGAGGGTTCGGCGCGGCGGAAAAGACCCTCTACTGAACGAAAATCTTCTCGGTTGCCGCAGACGGAAGCGCTCAAGACGACGCCCTGGAGGGCATGGCGGTCACGCTGACTCAACGGACGTGTTGGAGCAACGCCGAGAATCAATACGTAACCGAGACTGTTAGAGACACGGACGGCAACGCCCGATGAGTACGGCGGCGCCTACGAGTTCAGCGGGCTGCCGTCGGGCACCTACGCGGTGGTATTCACAACAGAGGAGGAGCCCATGGGGCAGTTCGTCACCTCGCCTAAACAGGCGCGCGGCGGCTCCGACACCGATAGCAAGGGCGACGCGACCTACGTCGACGTAAACGAAACCGAATCGTCGGGGATCTACTACGGCTCCGGGGAGGTGCCGGCGGGTATGTGGTTCCCCTTATGCCACCGTGTCGGGCATCGAGATCACGATCACGGAGGACGCCGACGGCGATAAGACGGCGGCGAACTCCGACCTTACGCCTCGACCGACAACGACGCGGACTTCGTCGAGCGCACGGGCAGCGTCACCATCACCAAGACCGACGAGAGCGGGGCGAGTCTTGATGGCGTGGTGTTCAAGCCGGAGCGTCTGGTGAGCGGCAATGCCGGGGATGTCGGCGCAACGTGGGAGACCGTCGTCGAGGGCGATGATGCCGCCAACACCACCGGTGCCGTCGCCGCCGTCTACGGCGATTCCAAAAGGGGAACGCTCATCTATACGGGTCTCCCTCGCGGTACCTGTCGGCTCGCCGAGGCGGGCACCACATCGGGCAACTCGCTTCTGGCCGACGCGATCATCATCCCCGTGGAAAATTCCGAGATGGAGGAAGGGGGGCCACCGAGGCTCCCTCGTGCATGGACAACAACGACAGCTCCTGGCTCGATACCGGCTTCGACATCACGAACGCGAGCGGCTTCTCGCTGCCGACGGCCGGCGGCGGGCGGCACCCTGGCGCTCCGTGCTGGCGGACGGGCGCTCTGCGGCGGGCGGCGCCCCTGGCGGTCGCCCTGCGGAGCGGAGCCGCCCTGCGGCGGCGGGCACCCTGCGGCTCGCGCCGCTTGCGCCGGCAGGGGGATTTTGCTACTATATCGTTTTGCGTATTCGCAGGACGGACTCAAACGGGGGCACGCCCCCGAAAGCGAAGGAGCAAGAGCCATGGCAGTACCCAAGCAACGCAAAGGCCGCGCGGCCACCCATCACCGCCGCAGCGCGCATGACCGCATCCCGATGCCGCCCCGCTCGCTGTGTCCGCACTGCGGCGAGGCGAAGCTCCCGCACCGCGTGTGCCCGAACTGCGGCTACTACCGCAATCGCGAGGTTATCGTCGTCGACTAGCCCGCTTGCCGGCCGCGACGAGCCCCTTCGCCCCGCAGTCGGCGCGAAGGGGCTTTTGTGTGTTATAGCGGCATCCCGACCGCGTCGCCGAGCAGCCGGTTTGCTTGCCGTAAGATACGTGCGAACAGATGCGCCCCGCCCGAGGCGGGGCGTCGTTGTCGGATACGCGCGCCCGGGCGTGCGGCTCGCAGCGGGGGCTGTAGCCGAACGCCCGCGCACGCGGCGCGTGCTGCAGGGGGGTCAAAGTGGACGAACGAACCCGTACCGTCATCGCCGTCGACGCGATGGGCGGCGACGACGCGCCCGGCGTCGTGCTCGAGGGCTGCGCCGCCGCGCTTGCGGCCGACCCGTCGCTGTCGGTCGCGCTGTGCGGCTCGGCCGAGGTCGTCGAGCCGTTCGCGGCGGCGCACGACCGCTGCACGGCGCGCCCGACGACCGAGTTCATCGGCATGGGGGAGCACCCCGCCCAGGCGGTGCGCAAGAAGAAGGATTCCTCGATCGTCGTCGGCTGCCGCCTCGTCAAGGAAGGCGTCGCCGACGGCTTCTTCTCCGCCGGCTCTACGGGCGCCTGCCTCGCTGCGGCGACGCTCGTGATCGGACGGCTCAAAGGCGTCGCCCGCCCCGCGCTCGTCGTCGTCATCCCGACGCCGGCCCGCCCGGTCGTCCTCGCCGACGTCGGTGCGAACGCCGACTGCAAGCCGGCCTACCTCGTGCAGTTCGCCAAGATGGCGACCGTGTTCTCCGAGCGGGTCGTCGGGGCTGAACGCCCGACGGCGGCCCTCCTCAACATCGGCGAGGAGGAGACGAAAGGCTCTGCCCTCGCCCAGGAGGCGCACCGGCTTTTGCGCGCGCAGCTCGCGAACTTCGCCGGCAACGCGGAGGGGCGCGACCTCGCGGCGGGGACGTTCGACGTGGTGGTGACCGACGGGTTCACGGGAAACGTCGCCCTCAAGACGATCGAGGGCGCCGTCAAGCTCCTGTTCGGCGAGGTCAAGACAGCCTTCACGGCCTCGGCGGCGACCAAGCTCGCCGCGCTCGCCGTCAGGGGGAGCCTCGCCGACCTCAAGCGCCGGCTCGACCCGGACACCTACGGAGGGTCGCCCCTGCTCGGCCTGAAAGGCGCCTGCGTCGTCGGGCACGGCAGCTCGAGCGCCCGCGCGGTGAAAAACGGCATCCTCACGGCGGCGCGCTCGTCGCGCATGGGCGTGTCGGAGGCCGTCGAGGCGGCCGTCGCGGGGGGCGCGCGGGAGACGCCGTCCGAGGGGGAGTTCCGATGAGCCACACGAGGGAGCAGGAGGAAAAGCTCGCGCGGGCGCAGGAGGCCATCGGGTACCGGTTCGCCGACGAGCGCTACCTCCTCTCCGCGATCACCCATCCCTCGGCGACGGAGGGCAAGTCGGTCAAGCTCTCCTACGAGCGCCTCGAGTTCCTCGGCGACAGCATCCTCGGCGCCCTCGTGGCCACCGAGGCTTTCCACCGCTTCCACGACCTCGACGAAGGCGGCCTCACGCGCATCAAGGTGTCGCTCGTGTCCGGCGCAAGCCTTGCCGACGTCGCTTCCGACCTCGGGTTCGCCGACATCATCGTGTTCGGCTCGTCAGAGGCGGGCACGGGCAGGCGAGGGCTGCATTCCGCGCTCGAGAACGTCTACGAGGCCGTCGTCGCGGCGCTCTATCTGGACGGAGGGGTGGAGGCCGCCCGCGCGTTCGTCGGGCGGACGCTCATCCCGCGCATGGCGATCGGCATGGCCACCGAGCCGGAGAACCCGAAAAGCGCGCTGCAGGAGCGCCTGCAGGAGGACGGCATCACGCCGACGTACAAGCTCATCGACACGCAGGGTCCCCCGCACGACCGCACCTTCGTCGCGCAGGTCTACGCCGGCACGAAGGGCTTGGCGCAGGGCACCGGCCGCACGAAGAAGGAGGCCGAAAGCCAGGCGGCGAAAAGCACGCTCGCGCACCTCGCGGAGTTTTTGGGCTTCGGCGCCACGAGCGAGGAGCGCGCCGCCCGTGCGGAGGCGGCGAAGCTCGCCAAGGCGGAGAAGGCGGAGGCCGCGCGGATCGCGAAGGCCGAAAAGGCCGCCGCGCGGGCGCAGGAGAAGGAGCGCCGCAAGACCGAACGGGACGCCGCGAAGCAGCGCAAGCAGGGATAGCGCGCATGTACCTCAAGTCGCTCGTCCTCAAAGGGTTCAAATCGTTCGCCGACCGCGTGGAGCTGTCGCTCGAGCCGGGCATCACGGCCGTCGTCGGGCCGAACGGCTCGGGCAAGTCCAACATCTCCGACGCGGTGCTGTGGGTGCTCGGCGAACGCAACGCGAAGAACCTGCGCGGCCAGGTGATGGAGGACGTCATCTTCGCCGGATCCTCGGCGCGCAAGAGCGTGCGGGTCGCCGAGGTGGAGCTTGTGCTCGACAACGCCGACGGGGCGCTGCCCGTCGATTACGCGGAGGTGTCCGTCGCGCGGCGGATGTACCGCAGCGGCGAGAGCGAGTACCTTGTCAACGGATCCGTCGCGCGGCGCATGGACGTGCTCGACATCCTGCACGACTCGGGGCTCGGCGCCGGCGCGAACTCGATTATCTCGCAGGGGCACCTCGATTCCATCCTGCAGTCGAAGCCGGAGGACCGCCGCGCGCTCATCGAGGAGGCGGCCGGCGTGCTCAAGCACCGGCAGCGCAAGGCGAAAAGCGCCCGCCGCCTCGAGCAGATGGACCTCCACCTCGCCCGCGTGCGCGACGTCGCCGCCGAGGTGGCGCGCCAGCTCGGCCCGCTCAAGCGGCGTGCGAACCGCGCGCTGGCCTACCAGAAAGCCTCGGCCGAGCTTTCCGACCTCACGCTGCAGCTCGCCGTCGACGACCTGCGCGCCCTCCGGCGCTCGTGGGCCGACGTGGAGGCGCGGGAGGCGGCGCTTGTCGCGGAGGTCGAGCAGCGGCGGGCGGCGGTCGCGGAGGCCGAGGCGGAATCGGAGCGCATCCAGGAGGACATTCGGCGCGAAGGGACCGCCGCCGAGGCGCTCGCGCGCTCGCGCCAACGCGCGACGGCCGCAGTGGGCAGCCTCGATGCGGGCGTGCGGGTGGCGGCCGAGAAGCGGCGCGCGGCGGAAAGCCGCAGCGCGGAGCTGCGTGCGCGCATCGAGGCCGCCGCCGAGCGCGCCCGCGCGGCGCAGGCGGCGAAGGCCGAGGCGGAGGCGGCCCTTGCCGAGGCCGGAGGAGCGCTTGCGGCTGCCCGCGACGCGGCGCGGCGCACGGAGGAGGAGCATGCGGCCGCCCTCGGGCGCCGGGCCGCCCTCGAGGGCGGCGCATCCGAGCGCCAACGGGAGCAGCGCGCCGCCGAGGCCGCCGCCGAGCGCGCCCGCAGCGCGCTGCTTGCCGCCCGGGAGCGGCTCGCGAACGGCAAGGGAAAGTTGCAGCTATACGAGGAGCGCGCCGCCGAGGCGCAGGCCGCGCTCGCCGCAGCCCGCGCCGCCGCCGAGGCCGCCGCCGCCGAGGCCGCCGCCCTTAAGGAGCGCGCCGCCGCCGTCCGCGAGGCGGAAGAGGCAGCCCGCGCCGCCGCCGAGGCCGCCGCCGCCGAGCGCGACGCCGCCCGTGCCGAGCGCGACGCCGCTGCCGCCGCCGAGCGCGCCGCCGAGGCGGAGATCGCCGCGCTCGAGGCCGTCGAGCGCAAGGAGGCATCGGCGCTCGGGGCGGCCCGCGCGTGGCTCCTCGCGAACGCCGAGGCCGCCGGCGTGCCCGGCGCGGCGCCGTTTGCCGACCTCGTGGCGGTGGAGAGGGGCTACGAGGGGCTTGTCGAGGCGATCCTCGGCCCGGATGCGAACGCGCTCGTGGTGGCAGACGACGCCGCCGTCGGCGCCGCCGCCGCAGCGCTGCGAGGCCGCGGCGAGGAGGGCGAGGTCACGCTCGTTTCGCGCGGGGCGGCTCGGACGCCGCGCCCGTCGCTTGCGGCCGCCGCCCGCGAGGCGGCTGCGGCCTGCGGCGGGGTGGCGCTTATCGACGCGGCGCGCCCGGCGCCCGGCGCGGAGG
>CAZBEP010000063.1:5911-8559 GCA_964490925.1 uncultured Eggerthellaceae bacterium
GCGCCCGGCGCGGAGGTTCCGGCGCCCGACGCGGGGGGCGCCGTCGAGGCGCTGCTCGGAGACATCGTGGTCTGCCCGGACGAGCAGGCCGCGCTCGCCGCCCGCCGCGACGACCGCGCGGGGCTGCGCTTTGCGACGCGCACGGGCTTCGTCGCGTGGCCGTCGGGCAAGGCGACGGCGGGCGCCCGCGTCGCCCCGGACGGGGAGGGCGCCTTCGCCCGCGCCCGCCAGCATGCCGCCGCCGTAGACGCGCTCGACGCCGCCCGCGCCGCCCGCCGCGACGCCGAGGAGCGCCTTGCCGCAGCGTCTGCCGCGGCGTCTGCTGCGCAGGAGGAAAGCCTTGCGGCCCAGCAGGAGCGCAGCCGCGTCTCCGGGCTTCTGTCCGCCGCCACGGGCGCGGCTCGCAGCGCCGAGAAAACGCTCGCCCGCCGCGAGGCGGACGTGCGCGACGCCGCCGCCCGCCGCGACGAGGCGCGCGGCGCGCTCGAGGGGGCTGCGCCCGAGGCCGTCCGGCACGAGGCCGAGCTCGCCGAGCTTGAAGAGGCCGCCCGCGCCGCCGCCGCCGCGCTCGCGGCGGCGCAGGACGCCGTCTTGCCCGCGCGCGAGGAGGAGCAGCGCGCGTCTAAGGCGCTTTCCGAGGCGCGGCTTTCCGAGGCGACGCTCGCCGAGCGCGTCGACTTCGCCAAGCGCTCGCTCGCGGCGGCGGAGCGCGAGCTTTCCGCCGTGGGCGACGACGATGCGGCCGCCCGCCGCTCGCTCGCCGAGCAGGCCGTCGTCGTCCGCCGCGCCGAGCCGCTGCGCGCCGCCCTCGAGCGCGTCGCCGAGCGCGCCCGCGCCCATGCGGCCCTCCTCGAGCGCCGTGCCGCCGACGCGCTCGCCGCAGCGGAGGGCACGCACGCGCGCTCGGACGAGGCGCGCGCGAAGGCGAAGGCCGCCCGCGAGGCTTTCGACCTCGCGAGCGAGCGGCTATCCGCCGCGCGCGTGGAGAAGAGCGGGCTGGCGGTGCGGGTGGAGGCGGGCGTGTCGGCGATCGTGTCCGACTGCGACACGCCGCTCGAGGAGGCGCTCGCGCTGCCCGAGCTTTCCGACCGCGCCGCCGTCGAGGATGCGGCCTTCCGCCTGCGCAGGCGCATCGCGAGCATGGGCGCCGTCAACCCCGACGCCGCCGCCGAGTACGAACAGATGAAGAGCCGCCACGACTACCTCGCCGCGCAGCTTTCCGACCTCGATTCGGCGCGCACGGCGCTCGAGAAGATCGACCGCGTGATCGACGAGCGCATGAAAGGCGATTTTCTGACGGCGTTCATGCAGATAAACGATAATTTCAAGGAAATCTTCGCGACGCTGTTCCCGGGCGGGTCCGCCGAGCTTTCGCTCACCGATCCCGACGACGTCGAGAACACCGGCGTCGAGGTGTCGGCTCAGCCGCGCGGCAAGCGCGTCGCGAAGATGTCGCTTCTGAGCGGCGGCGAGAAGTCGCTTGTGGCCATCGCGCTGCTGTTCGCGGCCTATCGCATCCGGTCGGCTCCGTTCTACATCCTCGACGAGGTGGAGGCGGCGCTCGACGACACGAACCTGCGCCGGCTCACCGGGTACTTCCAGAGCCTGCGCGAGACGACGCAGCTCGTCCTCATCACGCACCAGCGGCGCACGATGGAGATGGCCGACGTCCTGTTCGGCGTGACGATGCAGGCCGACGGCGTGACAAAGGTGGTCAGCCAGCGCCTCGAGGGCGCGCTGCGCCTTACGGAGTAGGAGTCGCACATGGGTTTCTTCAAGCGCATCAGCGAGGGGCTTTCCCGGTCGCGCGAGAGGTTCCGGGAGCAGATGAACGTCCTGCTCGACCGCGGCCCGAACCTCGACGAGGAGTTCTGGGACGGCCTCGAGGAGACGCTCGTCATGAGCGACGTCGGGGCGCTCGCCGCCGCCGACGTCGTCGAGCGGCTGCGCGACGCGGCGACCCGTAAGGCCCTGCCCGACGCCTATGCCGTCCTCGACCTGCTCAACGACGAGATCGCCGCGACCTTCGCCGAGGGCGGCGAGGACGTGTTCGGCGGCGAGCGGTCGCTCGTGCTGTTCGTCGGCATCAACGGCACGGGCAAGACGACGACGGTCGGCAAGATCGCCAAGGAGGCGGCCGACTCCGGGCGGCGCGTGATCCTCGGCAGCGCCGACACCTTCCGCGCCGCGGCCATCGAGCAGCTTAAGGTGTGGGCGGAGCGCGCCGGGGTTGAGGTCGTCGAGCGCGAACGGGGCAGCGACCCGGCGAGCGTGTGCTACGCGACGATCGAGCGGGCCGAGGAGGTCGGCGCCGACCTCGTGCTCATCGACACGGCGGGGCGCCTCCACACCTCCGCCGACCTCATGCGCGAGCTCGAGAAGGTGGCAGGCGTCGTGCGGAAGCGGTCGGCTCTGCCGGTGTTCACGGTGCTCGTCATCGACGCGACGACGGGGCAGAACGGCCTGCAGCAGGCGCGCGAGTTCGACCGGGCGCTCTCGCTCGACGCGCTCGCGGTGACGAAGCTCGACGGCACGGCGAAGGGCGGCATCGCGCTCGCCATCAGCCACGAACTCGGACTGCCGATCGTGAAGATCGGCGTGGGGGAGGGTCTCGACGACTTGCGCGACTTCGACGCGCGCGACTTCGC
>CAZBEP010000064.1:0-3335 GCA_964490925.1 uncultured Eggerthellaceae bacterium
GATGTCGCAGTCGTCGATGTCGCGGGCGTCGATGCTGAACTTGCAGACCGCGTAGTTCTCGAAGCACTGGAGCGAACCGATCACCGAACCATCGAGCACGACGTTCGAGTACGAGCCTTGCGCGACCGCCGTCACCGCCGCCGTCTCGGCGTCGCCCGGGTCTTTCGCGTCGACCGCGTTGCGGTTCGGGTAGAGCGACGTCGCCGTGGGAGAGCTCGTGCCGACCGGCCCGTAGATCACGCGGTAGTCGCCCTGGATGGAGACGCCTGTGGTCGCATATCCGTCGCTTTCCGTGGTCCATATCGCTCCGTCCCATCCCAGGTAGCCCTGCTCCTGCAGTTCCCGCCCGAGGTAGGACACGGCGATCTCCGGCTTGATGCTGTCGCCCACGAAGTCAACCGCCGGCGGCGAGACGCGCGAGCCGTCCTCCGCAATGCGGTAGAGGTCTTGCGAGGCGACGTCGAGCGTCCATTCCTCGCCGTCATAGGACACCGTGACCTCGCAGTCCTGCATGATGCTCGCCGGGCTGATGACGTAGCGGCCGACCGTCGAGGACCCCTCGTAGGCGTCCTTGCCGATGACCTCCACGACGTAGCCCGCATCGCAGTTGTTGTTATACGACGCCGTCGTCACCGCCTGCTTGTAGCCGATGCACCCGGCGCCGACACTGACCGACGTGACGTTCGTTCCGTCCGATCGGCGTATCGTCTGCCCGGAGGCGACCTCGCCCGTTTCCGGGTCGTACACGAGGCCGTCGCTGTCGGCGATGAGGTTGGCGTCGCGGTCGTACACGAGGAAGCTTCTCCCCGACGTCTCGCGCTGCGCCTCGAGCGCCGGCAAAAGCGTCTCGCCGCCGTCGAAGGAGATGAATCCCTCGCTGTCGAATACCACGTAGCGCGGCGCCACCCACGTCTCGAGGTTGTTCGTGTTGCTGTCGTAGATGCGGTAGGAGTACTGCGAGGCGTCGACGACGTTGCCGGAAGAGTCGTAGAGCACCACGGCCTCGGGGAACTGCACCTCCCAGTTGAACTTCGGGTTCGACACCTGGACGGTCATGTCCTCGAGCGAGCCCGCGCCGATGCCGTAGCTGCCGAACGCCTCGAGGACGCCCGTGTACTTCCCCATGCCGACGACCGTATAGGAATACGGCGTCTCGTTGAGGGATCCGGCCGTCATGGCCATCGCGCCCTCTTCGGGCAGGATGTAGTAGTCGACGTTTTGCACGAGCACCGTGCCGTCGGCCGTGCCGAGCGACACCGTCGGCACCGGCTCGGACACGGGGCTGTAGGAGGCCATCACGGGGCTCGCCGAGAGCTGCGTGAGGCCGACGGTGCCGATATCCGTCGCGCCGTTGGGCTCCGCCCAGCTCAGGAGCACGGGGTAGCCGTCGTTGTAATACGTGTTGAGGTACGCGTAGTCGCCCTCGTAGGTGCCGTTGTCCACGGCCGTGCCGGCTCCGGAGAACCAGTAGTTCGTATAGCCGTTCGCCGTGGCGACGTAGGCGTTCAGGATGGCGAGGCCGCTCGCCGTTTGAAGGTCCTCTAAAGAGAGCACGCTGATGTTGCGATACAGCTTCCAGGCGCTGTCGCCGATGGCGTCGCTGCCGACCTCGCCCGTGGGGTTGCCGTCGTCGTCGACGGAGGCGCCTGTCACAACGCAGCCTTCGAGCACGACGCAGTCATGCACGTAGCCTTCGTTGCTGCCGATCAGCGCGCCGTAGCGGTTGCTCGTTTTGTGGTCGCGGCCGATCTGCCCGGAGTTCCAGCACGAATGCATTTCGCTTTGATAGGTCGGGTCGTCCTGGATCTTCTCGAGCGTGTCCAGATACTCGCTGCCAAGCCCGCCGCAGATGCCGGCGATGTAGTAGCCGGCCTGCGTGTTGTTGATCTCCGCGCGGTTCGAGCAGAAGGTGATGGACCCCATCGTCGTGCCGGCTATGCCGCCCGCAAAGGGCTTGTTCCAGCGCGTGCACACGACGGCGCCTTGGGTCGCGGGGTCGTTGAGCTGGCCGCTTAAGGGATTGTTGTTGTCCGTGTAGTTGCCGTTGGCGCACTCGGTGATGAGCGTGTAGGTACCGGCCGTGCCGACGATGCCGCCCACCTGCGTAGCCCCGATAATGAGTCCCGTGTTGTAGCAATTCGTGACGGCTATCTGGTTGTCCTTCGTGCCGGTGTCTGGAGAGAGCGTCGAGGTGTAGTGGTTCGACACGACGAGGTTGCGCAGGTTGCCGACGATGCCGCCCACCTGCGCGCCGCCGTTGTCGTAGGTGGTGGAGTAGCCGTAGTTGTCCTCGCCGTAGGTGGAGGTGCGGATCTCGCCCGTGTTGTGGCTGTTCGATATGGATCCGCTCGAGTAGCCGACGATGCCGCCGACCGCATAGGGCTTCGAGATCACCTGCTCGCCGAAGCGGTCCACGCTGCCGTCGCCCGTGAAGGAGAGGTACATCGAGCCCTCGTTCGCGCAGTCGTCCACCGCGATGCCCGTCGTTGCCTCTTCGACGCTGCCGAACAGGCCGCACACGCCGCCGATGGCCTGCGCGACGGGGAGCAGCGAGTTGTTCTCGTCGAGCTGGGAGTCCTGGGAGTTCTCGATGGTGATCATGCCGGAGACGCCGTACGTGCAGCCGGTCAGATTGCCCGTCATGCGCCCGACGACGCCGCCGACGTTCTCGATGGTCGTCGGGACGCTCGCGGTGGGCGCGCAGGTGCTGTCGATCGTGACCTTCACCTGCGACGTGAGGTTGGAAAGCGTCCCTCGGCAGTCGCCCACGATGCCGCCGACGTCGCTTATATAGGATGCCGTCGTGATGTGGATCTCGCCGGAAACGGTGAGGTTTCGCACGGAACCCGATTCGCCGACGACGCCGAACAGGCCGGTGTCGGAGGCCGTGCGCTCGGTGATCTGCAGGCCGGAGACCGTCGCGCCCTGGCCGTCGAAGACGCCGTTGAAGGGGTTGGCCTCCGTGCCGATGGGCGTGAACTCGCGGCTTGTCCCGAAGTACTCGAAGTACTCGAGGAAGAGCGTCGCGCCCTCCACGACCTTCACCGTCTTGCCCGCGAAGTCCACAGCCGCAAGCGTGGTTCCTTCCGTAAGCTCGGCCGTGCCGTTCACGAGGTTCGCGAGGGCGGCAAGCTCGCCGGGGGTGCTGATCTCGAACTCGTCTGCGGCGGGGTCGGCCATGTACCAGGTGTAGTCTACCTGCGTGAGCGTGAGCGCGTAGGCCGCGATCGCGCCGGTTGCGACGACGACGGTCGCGACGACGGCCGCGATCGCGAGGCGCAGCCGGCCGAGGCGGCGGCGCGGGGACGCGGAGGCCGCGCGGGGCGCCGCGTGCG
>CAZBEP010000064.1:3435-6628 GCA_964490925.1 uncultured Eggerthellaceae bacterium
GGCGGGGCGGAGGAGATGGTCATTCGGTTGCCTCCTGTTCTGTCGAGGATTCTGCCGAGGTATCGTCGGAGGACGTCTCGGGGACGGAGACCTCGCCGTCGGCCGCGTCGTCAGACGCGTCGTCGTCCTGCGTGAGCACGTAGAGCCGGCCGGTGGCCGGATCTTGGTAGACGGTGCCGAGCTCGAGGTAGGAGCCGCCTTCGGCTTGGATTTCGTCGACGAGCTCCTGGACGTCGTCGACCTCCTGCATCTGGCTTTCGTCGAGCTGGTCGACGGTGGGAAGGTCGATGCTCCAGCGCACCACGAGGGCGAGCATGAGGCCGCACGCGAACACGAGCATGATGTCGGCGAGGTTCACGAGGCCGACGCGCGGATCGGCGTCCTCCTGGTCGCGATACGAGGAGGACGCCGATCCGAAGTCGCTGCCGGAGAAATTGCGCGCCATGGCTATCCCGCCTCCCGCGCAGCGGAAAGATCGCCGGGAGTCGCTGCGGCGCACGCCGCGCCCGGGGCGACCGCCGCAGCGGCGCGCGGCGCGCCGGCGACCCCTTCGCCAAGAAGCTCTCCCACATAGCCGTGCGGCAGCTCGACGCCTTCGCGGCGGGCGGCCTCCGCCTTTTCGAGCAGGCACGTCATAAGGGCCTCGAGGGCGGTCATGTACTTCGCGTACCAGCGCTTGCGCACCTTCGACACGACCATCGCCACGACGGCGGCCACAAGGCCGGCGACCGTGCCGTCGAAGGCGATGCCGAGCGACTGCGAAAGCGTCTCCACGTTGCCCGCGCCCATCGCCACGATGCCCGGCCCTAGGGGGATGAGCGTCGCCATGAGGCCGCCCATCGGGCCGATCTTGGCGATGAGGTCGTTGCGGGCGACGACGCCCTGGTAGTGCTCGTCTACGCGGGAGATTTCCGTCTTTGCCAGGGCGTAGAGATCGTCGGCGGGCAGCCCCATGTTCGAGGCGACCATCGTGAGCGCCGACTTCTGCGACTTGAGCAGGGCAGCCCTTTCAATGACGGCGGCGACGCCGGTGTAGGGGGCGTCGTAGATCGCGTTGATCACCTCGGGCATGTGGGCCCGGAAGTGGCGCCGCTCGGTAAGGTATTCCACTATGACGGATCCGATGCAGAACAGCGCGTAGCCGATCAGGCACACGAGCAGCACCATCACGGGGACGAGAAGCCCCTGCGTGATGACGTGGAGCGCGTCTTTCATGAAAACTTCGAGGGTCATGCGGCACATTCCTTTCTGAATCGGACCCCTTGCGTCACGCCGCCTGCGGCAAGCATCGCGAGCACCGCCGGGATTATCCATACGATCAGGGGATTATCGAGGTCGTAGGAGCCGGCGGTGGTGTCGTCGGTAAGCATCTCGAAGGCGCTCCAGCCCGAGCGCCCCGTGCCGCCGCCGCTCCCTTCGGCGTCGGCGTCGCTGCTTTGGCCGGAGCCGCCCTCATCGCCGCTCCCGCCGGCCGCGCCCTCCTCGCCCGAGGCCCCTGCGGCGTCGGCGTTGATGATCGAGATGCCGTCGCCCTCGCCGCCGGAGCCCGCCTCGGTCGGCCAGTCGCCGGAGCCGGAACCGATGCCGTCGCCCTCGCCGCCGCCGCCGGAGCCGTCGCCCTCGGTGCCGGAGCCTGAGCCGTCCGTGCCGCCGTCGCCGCCGCCGGAGCCTCCCGGACCGCCGCCGGAGCCTCCTCCCGAGCCGCCGCCGTCGCCTCCTGAGCCGTCGCCTTCGGGATCGGAGGTCGAGGAGTACGGAGGCGAGCCGCTCATGAGGATGGTGATCTCCTGGATGCAGTAGAGCGAGTAGTAGGCGGCCGGATCGGTCGAGGAGGTCGATCCGACGCAGAGCCGAAAGCGAATGGATTCGTTGAGGTTCGAATAGTCGACCGTCGCGCTGTTGTCCACAGAGCTCGCCGCGACGGCGATCATCGCCTGGACGGGCTGGGCGTTCGTCGTGAGGCCGGCCTCGAAGTCCGGGAAGTAGTAGCCGGTCTGGCTCACGCGCGAGGCCGTGACCTGGCGGCGGACCATGCCGAGCGTGTCGGTGAAGTAGTACTGGGATATGTTGTCGGCGTCGATCCCGAGGTCTTCGAGCATGGTGGTGACGTAGACGCCGCTCGCGGAGGTCGTTTGCCATTCGCCCGTCATCTTGACCTGCGTGTATGCCTGCTGCGAGAGGCCGAGGGCGCTGAAGGAGGCCACGTCGTAGGTGTGGCTCGACCATTCGATCTCCTCGCCGTCGACGTTGTAGACGACGCGAATCGTGAGCGTGTCGGCGGGGATGTACTCGCCCGCCTGCGCGTTGTCGACCGTCACGTATACGAGACCGGTGACCGGTCCGTCGAGCCCGCCCGCGACCGACACCTGCGCCGAGAACGACCCGGCCGCCTCCGGGCGCATGCGGCCGGTGGATTCGTTGATGTAGGCGAGGTCGCTGTTCGAGACCGACCACGTGACGCCGTCGATGACGTCGCCGGCGGCGGTGCTTTTCGTGGTGCCGTCGCTGTAGAGGACGAGAACATAGAGCTGCACCCACTGGGTGCCGTCGAGGTCTTCCGTGAAGATGATGCGGTTGTCGCCGTAGGGGGTGCCGTTTTCGTCGGTGACCGCGACGTAGGTGACGTAGGCGCCGTCCTGCGCGACGACGCGCACGTCGATGGAGGCGCTTACCGTGCCGTACTGCTGCGTCGTGCACGTGATGGACACGGTGCCGTCCGAGACGGCCGTGACGATGCCGCGGGAGTCGACCGTGGCGATGGAGGGGTCCGAGGACTCCCAGGTGACGGTCACGGAGTTGCCCGAGTCGCTCGCATAGCCGCCCGTGCCCGTCGACCAGCGCACGGAGGCGAGCAGCTCGATCTGGCCTCCCTTCGTCTTGATGACAGGCACCTGGCCGGCGGCGGCGTCGGGATACTGGATGTAGTCGCCGGTGTCGGGGTCGACGTAGCCGACGTAAGCCTCGACGATGGTGGGCGAGTTCGTCTCGCCGGTGATGACGACCGTCGTGCCGAGCTCCGCGCGGCCGACGACGCTTTGGTTGACGACGGAGGCGGAGTTTTCCGTGGCGCCCTCGACGGAGAAGCCGAAGCCGGCCGCGGTAAGGGCGGACTTCGCGTCGCCGACCGTCATGCCGACGACCCAGGGGACGTCGGCCTCGGCGGCCGCGAGCGGGGTTGCGGGGGTGGGGGTGG
>CAZBEP010000064.1:6728-8535 GCA_964490925.1 uncultured Eggerthellaceae bacterium
GCGGGCGGACAGGGCGCCCCTCGCGTCGGCGCAGCGCCGTCGCCTGCTGTTCGCTATCCGCATGGCTGCTCCTTTCGATATTCCCGGAGACCGCCTTCCGCCGAGCCGATCCTTCTTGAAGGCTCGGCGCGGCACCCCTTCCGCATGCTCGTAGTGCGCGTTGCTATTATTCTCATATTGGTATATATAATGCTGCGACTATTTTACGGGGAATCAGAGGGCTCGGTAACCTATACTTTTCGTCTAGGTTGCGGTGTCAGCGGGAATAATTACCATGAAAACGGTGCGATGCCGCACGCTCAGCGGCATCCCCTCGCGAAAGGACGATTGAGCTGTGTCTGAGACACGGAACAACGACGCCCGCGCAACGGCGGGGTTTTCGCTGTTTTTCGCGTGGCTCACGCTGCTGCCGCACATGGCGATGGACGCCTCGACCGCCGTGCACCGCAACGCGCTGATCGTCGGGGGCGTCGGAGCAGCGTGTCTCGCCGCAGCGGGCGCCGTCGACGCGTGGGCGCACGCCCTGCGGACAGCGGGCGGTGCGGGCGGACGCGGGGCGCGGGGCGGAGCGGACAGCGGGCGGCGGGGCGGGCGTCGGACGGTCGCGGTATGCGCGGCCGTCGCGTGCGCGGGCGGCGTCGCGTTTCTGTGGACATCGACCCCGCCGCTGCGAATCGCGGCGCTTTCTGCGGAGGCGGCCGCCGGCGCGGGGCTGCTTTTCGCGTGGGGGCGCGCGCTTGCACGGCGGCCGGTCGAGCACGTCTTTCGCTGCGCCGTCGCCGGACTCGCCGCAAGCGCGGCAGTCAACGCGGGAGCGGCGGTCGTCGGCGAGGCGACGGCGGTCGTCGGGAACCTGCACGCGTTCACGACCGCCGTGCTCTGCGTGCTCGCGGTGCTGCCCGTCGCGTCTGCGGCGCTCTGGTGCGCGGACGAGCCGACGCAAACGAGCCGGACGGGCAACGGGAGCGGGCGACGGACGCTGCCGGCATCGTACTTCGCGTCGCTGTGCGTGGCCTCTGCGCTCACGCAGTTCGTCGCCGGGTTCACCTACCTTCCCTACCACTACAGCTCGGTGTCGCTCATGTCGTTTAAGGCAGTGGTGCTCGCCGTCGTGGCCGTCGCGGCGCTCGCGTACTTTGCGCGGCGGCGGACGCTTGCGCTGTCGAACCTCACCGGGCTGTTCTTCGCCGCCCTCGTCATGACGATGGCCGGGTTTTTGCTGTCGTCGGGCGGGTCGGGGGCGCTCGGGCTTGCCGCGCGCGGGCTTATGTCGGCCGCGTGCGACTGCTACCTCGCCGTCGCCGTCGCGATGGCGTGCGGAGCCGCAAGCGGGTTCCGCGTGCCGTTCGTGCCGCTGTTCGCCCTCATGGCGATCGGATCGGGCACGTGGTGGGCGAACGGGGCCGGCGTGGCGCTCAAGCGGGCGCTCGGATACGACCTCGCCATCCTCGGGCCGATCGCGTCGGCGTGCATCGCCGTGATCGCGGTGTCGTTCTTCCTCGCGTTCGTGGGGCGCCCGGCCTCTGCGGGGGCGGTGGCGAGGGCGGAGGGCGCGGGGGGCGGCGGGGCTGCGGGGCGTGGCGGGCTCGCGGGGGCGGCGGGCGCGGGGGCGGCGGGCGGCGGGCTCGCGGGGGCGGTTGGCGCGGGGGCTGCGGGGCGTGACGAACTCGCAGGCACGGCGGGCGACTCGGGAGCTGTGGACTCGCGGGGAGCGGCTGCGGTTGGCGCGGGTGGCGCGGCGAACGGGCGCGGCGAGGCGCCGGTCAGCTCCGAGGATCGGGCGTACCGAGCGGAGGGGTCGCGCATC
>CAZBEP010000065.1:0-8486 GCA_964490925.1 uncultured Eggerthellaceae bacterium
GCGGCGCCGGGGCGGTGCATCCGCCTCGGCGCCCTGTGCGTTTTTGGAAACGCTGTTTTCTCAGTTCAAAGCTACTTTCATAATCTGATCCCCCGTTTCGGGTGAGGTCTTTCCCGACCTCCTGATCACCCGAAAAGAATCTTTGTTTCACCAGATATGCGTCTTCTGCCATTCACCGACCAGCGGTACCGTTCCCCTCGTCCGATCACCGGACATGCAGCTCGAACAAGGAGGGGGAATGGAGCAGAGGGAGCCGGCCGGCAGCGTCTGCGCCGAGGAGGATGTCGAGCGCGTTGTCGCATGCCTGACCAAGACGAGGGTCAACACCTTTCCTCTGTGCGCATGCCTGCGCGCCTGTCTTGACGAGGCGCCGTATCGCGACATCGAGGCGCGCCTCGAGGCAGAGGATGCCGCACGCGACAGCACGCAGACGCCCCATGTCCTCATCGGTCTGCTCGTCGAGGCCGGAGGCATACGGCGCACGCCGGTCGAGGAGTCTGCGCGTGCAGGAGAGGAAACCCCTGGCGAAGAAGCTTCCAGCGAAGAAGCCCGCAACGAAGCAGCAGATATACCAGCAGATAGAGCAGATGATCCCGCAGGTGGCGATACCTCAAGCGTCCTCGTCGCCGACGACCTCGTTGTCATCGGGGCTTCCGGCGGCGAGTTCCTTCCCTCCGTCTCGCATGCCGGCAAGCCCCGTGACGAAGAA
Organism: uncultured Eggerthellaceae bacterium; assembly: GCA_964490925.1. Lineage (GTDB taxonomy): Bacteria > Actinomycetota > Coriobacteriia > Coriobacteriales > Eggerthellaceae > CAZBEP01. The sequence continues at coordinate 710 of CAZBEP010000065.1, forward strand.
GGCGCGAGTGCCATTCCAGGCGGCTTCGACGGGACTCGCGCAGGCGAAGCTCGCACGGAAAGCGATGCCGTTGACGGGGCGCCAAGCGGAGAATCCGCTTCCGATTCCGAAAAATCCGCCTCTGATCTGGTCGATCAGCCGACCGACTACACCCTCGTGACGACCGACGCCGGCCGCGCGGCGCTCGAGCTTTTCGAACCCGGCCGCCTGATCGCCGAGTTCATGGGTGCCCAGCCCCCCGAGTTCTTCGATGTCGCATGCCGTATCCTCGCGCTCTGCGAGGAAGGTGCCGCGCTTTCCGCGATTACCGAAGGCGTCGGCAAGGGGCGCATCACGGTGGGTGAGAAGTCGGTCTACCCCGAATACTTCGTCTCGCGCCTCGAGAACGCCGGCGCGATCGAATGGGAGGGCGGCAGGTGGCGCGCAACCGAGCCCGGTCGCGCCTTTTCGCGGGCGCACGCGCAGACCGAGGCATCCTGACAGCGCTGATGCCGCGGTCGCGCTCCTGTGCGCCGCTGCACGGATAGGAGGTCGATATGGAGGAAGAACATGAAGGAGGGAGCATGACGCACAAGAGCAAAAACGCAGAGACGACGATGTCGCGGCGCAGCTTCGTCAAGGCGTCGGCCTTGCTCGGCGCCGTCGCGGCCACCGGCATAGCAGCCGCCGACAGCTTCGTCGAGGTCGATCCGGCGAATGCCGACGAGAGCGACGACGAGGTGAAGATCATCAAGTCGTCGTGTCGCGCCTGCATCGCCGCCTGCGCCGTTCTGGTGCATGTCCAGAACGGGCGCGTCATCAAGATCGAGGGCAACCCGGAAAGTCCGATGAGCCAGGGAGGTGTTTGCGCGAAGGGTCTCTCGGGCATCCAGGCGCTCTACAACCCGAACCGGCTCCAGTATCCGATGCGCCGCGTCGGAGAGCGCGGCGGCAACGACTGGGAGCGCATCACCTGGGAGGAGGCCATCGAGGAGATCGCCACGAAGATCAACGAGTTCTCGGATCGCTACGGTTCGGAGTGCATCTCGGTGTCCACGGGCGGCGGCGGCAACCCCCACTTCTCCAACGTCAAGCGCTTTGGGGAGGCTATCAACACGCCGAACGTGTGGGAGCCCGGCTGCGCGCAATGCTATCTGCCGCGCATGGCGGCCTCGCAGCTGAGCTATGGCGTCGGCAAGCCGAACAACCTGTCGTTTGCCGACTCGAACGGGTGGGACTACTACTACACGGACAGCGCCGTCACCTGCATCGTCATGTGGGGAACCGACCCCTCGAACTCCTCGGTGGCAACCGGCGGTCGCGCGATCGCCGAACTGCGCGCGCGGGAGCAGGGTTTGAAGACGGTCGTGGTCGACCCCCGCTTGACGCTCGACGCCTCCAAGGCCGACGTGTGGCTGCCCATCCGCCCGGGCACCGACGTGGCGCTCGAGCTTGCGTGGACGAAATGGATCCTCGACAACGAGCGCTACGACGCGGACTTCTGCCGCGAGTGGACGAACATGCCCTACCTTGTCAACCCCGACACGCGTCTCACGCTCAAGGCAACCGAGGCCGGCCTCGAGGGCAGCGACGAGGACTACGTGGTGTGGGACTCCGTCACCAACGCGCCGGTCGTGGTCGAGTACCCGATGAACGAGGGCGTTGTGCCCGAGCTGTTCGGCACCTACGAGGTCAACGGTATGCAGTGCTCTACGGGCGGCGAGCTGCTGGCTCAGTCCTGCGAGGACTGGACGATCGAGCGCGCGGCGGAGGTCTGCTGGCTCGACGTCGATCAGATCGAGGCCGCCCTCGAGCTCTACACCGACCCCGAGGGGCAGTCCGGCCTCATGTTCGGCGTCGCCTGCGACCAGTACCCGCAGTCTCAGCAGGCCAACCTCGCTGCCTTGAACATGGAATATCTGCTCGGCAACATCGAGAAGCCCGGCAGCATGCTCCAGCGCTTCGCCACCTGTCCGGTCAAAGACCAGCTCGGCAACACGCCGCGGCTGCTCTCGCAGGAAAAGGTCATGAAACGCGCGGGCTACATCGAGCACAAGGGTCTTATGAGCTGGGACATGTGCTTCATTCCCGGCGTGCTCGAGATGATGAAGGACGGCGATCCCTACCAGATCCACATGTGGATCGACCGCTCGGGCAACAAGCACGCAGTGCTCGGCAACTCGACGCAGCTTGACGACGTCACGCCCAACGTCGACTACATCGTCCACATCTACCTGTATCCGACGGCCTTCTCGCGCATGTACGCCGACATCCTGCTGCCGTGCACCGAGTGGCTTGAGACGAACCTGCCAATTCCGCAGCTCAACACCGTGGTCGTGCGCCAGGCGGTCACCCACCTGTTCGAGACGGTGGAAGAGGGCATCATCTGGACGCAGATCGTGCAGAAGTGCGCCGAGCTCGGCAACGACATGGCGGCGCGCGCCTTCGACGAGGAGGCCTGCTTCACGACCCCGTTTTACAAAAACGAGTACGAAAAGCAGCTGCAGCATCTCGGTACCTTCGACATGACCTGGGACGAGCTGTGCGAGGTCGGCGTCGTGGAATGGTGCACGGAAGAGGAGTACCGCACCTACGGCGTCTACCTCGAGACGGACGAGGACACTGGCCTGCCGACGGGCTTCGGCACGCCGTCGAAGAAGCTTGAGATCTACTGCGAGTCGAACATCATCCTCGGACGCACGGGTTACCCCTGGGCGCACTGCACCGAGGCCGAGCACTTCGAGGCTCCTGCCGTCGAGGAGGACTACGAGCCGCTCGCCTACTACGACGAGCCGGCAGAGTCGCCCGTCGAAGACGCGGAGGGTTACGACCCGGACTACCCGCTCGTCATCACGAACGGGCGCCTGCCGATGTACCACCACGGCACGCTGCGCAACGTGCCGTGGCTGCGCGAGATCTATCCCGTGCCCGAGCTGTGGATCAACCCGGCCGATGCCGAGACCTACGGCATCGAAGACGCCACCTGGGTTTGGATCGAGTCGCGGCGCGGGCGCACCCGCGGGTTTGCGAAGGTGACGACAGCCATCGCGAAGGGCGTGCTGTACATGGAGCGCTTCTGGAACCCCGAGTTTCTCGATGCCGACGACCCGACGCCCGCCTACACGGCCATGAACTACAACGTCCTCAGCAAGACGGACGCGCCGTACAACCCGGAGTACGGCTCCTACACGCTGCGCGGCTTCACGGTGAACGTCACGCCCTGTCCCGAAGGCCCGCCAGAGGGAACCTGGATAGAGCCGGAGGACTTCACGCCGTGGCTTCCTACGCCGAGCGACCCCACCGAGGAGGTGTTCGACTATGGCGCGTAACTGCATCGTCGTCAACCTAGACAAGTGCACCGGCTGCTACGGCTGCGAGATCGCCTGCAAGATGGAGAACGACATAGCGCTCGGCGAGCACTGGAATCGCGTCATCGAGGTTGGGCCTGTCGGGGAGTATCCCGACATCACGCGCTACAAGCTGCCGGCCATGTGCCAGCAGTGCGAGAACGCCCCCTGCGTTGAGGTGTGCCCGACCGGCGCGAGCTACCGGGACGAGAACGACGTGGTCCTCGTCAACCGCGAGATCTGCATCGGCTGCAAATACTGCATGATGGCCTGTCCCTACGGGGTTCGCAACTGGAACGCGTCCACGAAGACCGCCGAGAAGTGCACGCTGTGTGGACAGCTAACATCTCAGGGCGAACTCCCCGCCTGCGTGAAGAGCTGCGCGGCAGGCGCGCGTTTCTATGGCGATCTCGATGACCCAGAATCTGACGCGTCGAAGGAGCTTGCCCGCTATGACGAATCGGCTATCCACACCTTGGCCGATGTTGGGAACCGTCCGGCGACCCGTTACATCTGGTCGTCTCAGTATGGCGTTTGGGAGGAGCGTATCTGATGGAGATTCAATGGTCACTCGTTCTTTTCACGGCGCTGTCGGGTACGGGTGCATGGCTGTTCGCCTGCATGGGGATCGACGAGTTCCGAGCGACAACGAGAAAGACCGTCCTGCCCGCGTGCATCGTCGCGCTTGTCCTTCTGATCGTGGGCGGTCTGTTCTCCGTCACCCACCTGTCGCATCCGGAGCGCATGCTGGCAGCCCTCAACAATCCCACCTCGGGTATCTTCATAGAGGCGTTGCTGCTCGGCCTGCTTGCCCTCGTGATCATCGTCTACGCGATCCTCGTCAAGCGCGAGGCCTCCGCGCCCGCCCGCAAGGTGTTTGCCGTTGTGGGCATCGTGTTGGCGGTCGTGCTTTCCTACGAGTGCGGCGCGTCCTACATGATGGACGCGCATGAGACCTGGAACACCGTGACGCTGCCGCTATCATACCTCGGCACGGCCGCTGCGTCGGGCACCTCGCTCTACTTGCTCCTCTGCGCGCTGCGCAAGGAGGAGGAGGCTGCCGTCAAGTTCGCCGCGACCCTCGCGGTCGCCGGCGGGACGCTCGGGCTCGTTCTCGGGTTCGCCTACGGCCTTGTGAGCGGTGTCGCCTTCGGCGACTACGCCATTGTGTTCTGGCTGGCGCCCGTCGTGTGCGGCGGCGTTGCCCCGATCGCCTTCGGGATCCTCGCCCTGAAGAAGCCTGCGGCAGCTCTCGGCTACGGCGTGATCGCCTTCGTGGGCGGGCTGATCGGCGCCGTTGGCATGCGCTGCCTCATGTGGCTCGTCGGCGAGGCGCTCATGTCACTGTTTGGAGTGGTTATTTAGGGAACAGCGAATTCAGGAGGGGCGGCTATGGAGGAGTCTTTCAAGCAGGATGTTCAGGAATCGAGTGAAGCGCGCGCCTCGTTCTACCGCTTCCTTTCGAGCGTGTACCTGAAAGAGCTGACGGACGAGCAGATAGAGGATCTTGCACACCGGTCGTATCCCGACGACGGGTCTTTGATGGCTCAGGGCTACGCGATGATATTCGAGTACCTGCGCCATCGCGACTCGGGGACGCGTCAGGAGCTTGCGGTCGACTACGCGCACACCTTCCTGAGCGCCGGAACCTACGAGCGTCTCGTCGCGCCGCCCTACGAGTCGGTGTTCACGAGCGCGCAGCAACTCCTCATGCAGGAGGCGCGCGATGGTGCCGTCAAGAGCTACCGAGCCGAGGGGCTTGCCCTGCCAATTGACAATACGACGCCCGAGGATCATCTCGGCTTCGAGCTGCAGTTCATGGCGCTGCTCGTCGATCGCGCCGCCGAGGCGCTCGAGTCCGGCGACGAGGGGGAGTTCTTCCGGCTCGTCAGAGCGCAGGACGACTTCCTCTCCAAGCACCTGGGGAACTGGATCCCCGCGTTCGCGAAGGCCATCGACAAAAACGCTCGCACGGACTTCTATCGGGGCATCGGGATGCTGACGGAGGGCTTTGTGCGTCTCGAGCGCGAGCTGATCGACGAGATGCTCGCAGTGGTGGCGGTCGAAGCCGCGTAGCGGGGTCTTTATGAACGCGATGACGCGGAGAAGCTTCGTCGGCGTCTGCGCGAGCGTCGCGGCGTGCGCGGGCATCGGGGGCGGAGTGCGGCTGCTCGGAACGAACGACACGCTGCTGCGCCCGCCCGGCGCGCAAAACGAGGATCATTTGATCGCCGCCTGCGTGCGCTGCGACCGCTGCCGCTCCGTCTGTCCGACCGGTGTGATCGCCGTGGCGCACGTCGAGGACGGTTTTGTGAATGCGCGCACGCCGATCCTCGACTTCCATAAAGGCTACTGCGATTACTGTGGGAAATGTCTCGAGGTCTGCGCTCCGAAGGCTATTGGATCCTTTGACGAGAGTGTCGACAAAATCGGCGTCGCGGTGGTGCTGGAGGATCGCTGCGTGGCTTACTTCGGGGGCTGCGTGCAGTGCGTCGGCGCCTGCCCATATGGGGCGATCTCGCTCGATGCGGCCAACCATCCCGTGGTCGATGCCGAGGTCTGCAACGGCTGCGGCCGTTGCGTGGACGCGTGCCCGGCGCTCGTCTACCGCTCCTTCGTCGGCGGTACGCATCGCGGCATCGAGGTCGTCTCGTCGGCCGTCTACGGCCGTCTCGGCTCGACAACGGTGGAAAGCGAAAACGAGCTGGTGCAGTCATGAAGAAGCTTCGACCGATCACGCTGCGCACCTTGTCGGCGGTCGCCGTCGTCGCCCTCGTCTGTCTCGGCCTTGCTGTTCACACCGGAACCGGTACGCTTTCATCGTGGGGTATCGCCGACATTGCTGCCATCTGCCCGCTCGGCGCCGTGGAGGTCGCGCTCGCCTCCTTTACGGTTGTTCCCCCGATGCTTGTGGGTGCGCTTGTCGTCGTCGTTCTCGTCGTTGTGTTCGGGCGCGCCTTCTGCGGTTGGGGCTGCCCCGTGCCCCTCGTGCGGCGTGTTCTCGGGTTCAAGTCCGAGCATGAGAAGCGCCGCGCCAAAGAGCGCAAACTCTCCCGCCGCGCGGTGGGAGCAGAGGGAGCCGATCGCGAACAGGCGCTCGCGGAGCTGCGGGAGATTGCCGAGGCCGACGCCGAGGAGCGCCGCAACCCGGGGCGCAGCCTTGAGACCGGGCTGCTCGGCATTCCTCGGCGCATGCGGGGCGGCCTCCACGACTCCCGCAACTGGGTGCTCGGCGCGACGGTGCTGACGACGGCCTTGTTTGGCTTTCCGGTGTTCTGCATGGTCTGCCCGGTGGGGCTGACCTTCGGCACGGTGATCGTGCTGTGGCGCCTCTTTCAGTTCAACGAGGTCACACTCTCGCTGCTCGTGTTCCCGGCGATCATCGTCGTCGAGCTTGTCGTCCTGCGCCGCTGGTGCCACCGCTTCTGCCCGCTCGGCGCGCTGTTCTCGCTCATATCCCGCCTCAATCGCAGCTTCCGGCCGACGGTCAATACCGACGCATGCCTGCGGTTGAAGGGCGAGGAGTGCCACCGCTGCGCCCAAGTGTGCCCGGAGGGGATCGATCTGCACGATAAAGAGGCCTCCGCCCCGCTGTTCGAGTGCACGAAATGCCGCGAATGCTCGGCAGGATGCCCTGCTCATGCCATCAATTTCCCCTTTTTTCGCGCAAAAGGCAAAAGCGAGGTACACTCCGATGGGGACTGACGGCTCTGTCCTGGTCTGAGGGGGGTAGTAAGCACGGCTGCTGCGGCGCGATTCCGCGCTGCGCGAGGAGGGGCTATGAGCGCACATGGCAGGGCGACGGGCGAGGTCGCGGAGGCTTCGGGATTGTCCGACCGCCAGAAGCCTTTAGGGGGTTCGTCGCGAACCCGGCCGCTTTTCTCCCTCTCGACGCTGCTCGGGTACGTGGACGAGCAGTGGCCGAGCCTGAAATTCCTTGGGTTCGGCTGCTACTACGCCTGGATCTGGCTGTGTTACGACAGCAGCGTGCTCGTCCCCGCCATCATGGAGGAAGAGGCGGCCTACAGCGTCTTCGACATGTACCTGCCCTCCACGGCGGCGCTTGCGATCTGCCTGATCCTGTCAGCCCTCTTCGCCCGTCGCGTTGAGGCCATGCTGCGGCATGCGCGCGTCGTGCTCGCCGCAGGCGCGGTCGCGGCGTTCAGCACGGCGGCGACGGGCATCGTCGCACTGATGGGCGACTTTGGAGCCGTGTTCATGGTCGCCACCGCTCTGACCGGGGTCGGAACCTCGTGGATCGCGCTGCGCCTCGGCATGGCCTACGGCACGGTGTCGGCTCGGCAGGCCGTCATGTACACGGCGGCTTCGTTCGTGTTCGCCGCCATGCTCTACTTCGTCGCGGTGGGGCTGCCTCCCCGGATCGGGATGGGCTTCACTTCGGCGCTTCCCCTCCTGGCCGCCGTCTGTTCGGTGGTTGCCCGCCCCGCCGC
>CAZBEP010000066.1:0-6018 GCA_964490925.1 uncultured Eggerthellaceae bacterium
GGTCAACGCGCTCGACCGGGCACATACCGAGCTCGTGAGCGCTTAGGCGAAGCATCCCCGAGCCTGCCCCGGCGCGCGATCGCCGCCGGGGGCTCGCGCGGACTCGTGCGGGGCGCCTCCCCGGGCGATTTCTCCCTTCCGTCGAGCCAAGACCTTCTGCGGGAGCGCGCTCAGGCGCGGTATACTGGTTTTGGTTTCTCGATGCTTTGCCGAAGAGCCGCAAGCGAAGCCGCTGCATCTGTCCGCCGACAAGACGAGCAAGGAGCAACCATGGCCTTTGCCATCGTGACCGAATCAAGCTGCAACCTGACCGAGAGCCTGATCGACGAATTCGGGATCCGCATCTTCCCGCTCACGTTCATCGTCGACGGAGAGCAGCGCCAAAGCTATCTCAAAGGGGAGCACACCGACCTCAAGCAGTTCTACACGATGATGCGCGAGGGAAAGGTCATCACGACCTCGCTTCCGAAGCTCGACGAGGCGGAAGCGCTTCTGTGCGACATTCTCGATTCGGGCGAGGACGTGCTCTACCTCGGTTTTTCAAGTGCGCTGTCCGGCACGTTCGAGGCGATGTGCGGCATCATGAACCGCCTTGCCGCCCGCTACCCCGACCGCACGCTGCGCCAGGTCAGCACGCTCGCCGCATCCGGAGGCCAGGGGCTGCTCGTATGGTACGCGGCGGAAATGGCGCGCAACGGGGCGACGCTCGAAGAGGTCGCCACATGGGTCGAGGAAAACAGGCTGCATCTCGCCCACTGGTTCACCGTCGACGACCTGATGTTTCTGTTCCGCGGCGGCCGCGTGTCGAAGGGGAGCGCCTGGGCGGGAACGCTGCTCAACATCAAGCCCGTCATGCACGTCGACGACGAGGGTCGCCTCATCCCGATGGAGAAGGTCCGCGGCCGCAAGAAGTCGCTCGTCTCGCTCGTCGACCATATGGAGGCTTCCGCCATCAGGCCGATCGAGAATCAGAAGATACTCATCACGCACGGCGACTGCCTCGATGAGGCCGAGTTCGTCGCGAACCTCGTGCGGGAGCGCTTCGGCGCGACCGACATCACCATCAACTACATCGACCCGGTGATCGGCGCGCATTCCGGTCCGGGCACGATGGCGCTGTTCTTCCTGGCGGACAAGCGGTAGCGCGCCTTTGCGAAGCCCTGCCCGCCCGACGGCTTGCTTGTTGCCGTTACTTGTAGTCGGAGGGGTTTTTCGACGAGGACCCGGTGGTGTTGCCCATCATCCGAAGCTCCCGCCCGAAACCGATCGCGCCTTCTCCGAAGCGATCGCGAACCGCATCGGTCGCCTCGACAAGCCCGCGCAGCCGGCGCGATCCGTCGCGCGCCCGCTTGGCGACGTCGTTCGCAGAGCCGACGTCGTCGAACAGGGCGAGCTGCTCGGGCTCGTCGCCCGAGACGAAGCCCGAGACCGCCACGCCAAGCAGGCGCACGCGCACTCCCGGCTCCCACACCTCGTCGATGAGGCGTTCGACGTAGGGGAACAGCGCGTTTTCGTCGTCGGTCGGCTCCCTCATCGAACATTGGGCGGTGCGCACGGCGCGATCCGCCGATCGCATCTTCACGGCGACCGTCGAACCGCGTTGCCCCTTGCGGCGCAGGCGGCGACCCACCTTCGCGGCGATCGAGGCGAGCGCGGCCTCGACGTCTTTCCGGCACGCCAGATCCTCGGCGAACGTCACCTCGTTCGACACGGACTTCACTTCGTCGTCGTCCTCGACGGGCGCGTCGTCACGCCCGTTCGCGCGAAGGTGCATGACGAGGCCGTTCTTCCCGAACAGGCGCCTGAGCACATCCGTGTCGGCCGCGGCGAGAGAGCCGAGCGTCCGAATGCCGAGGTTGGCGAGCTTCCGCTCGGCGACAGGCCCCACCCCGCTGAGGACGCGTACCGGCAAGGGCGCGAGAAAGACCTGCTCCCAGCCGGGGCGAACCACCGTAAGGCCGCGCGGCTTGTCGCGGTCGGAGGCGATTTTGGCGACCGTCTTAGACGTCCCCACCCCGATCGAGCAGGTGATTCCGAGCTCCGCAACGCGCGACTGGATGCGCCGCGCGACGTCTGCGGGATCCTCGGTGTTGACGGCGCTCGGGGTCACGTCGAGGAACGCCTCGTCGATGCTCACCTGCTGCACGTGCGGGGTCTCGTCCCGGAGGATGGCCATGACGGCGTCTGACAGCTCGCAGTAGCGGCCGAACCGGCCGCCCGTCCAGATGGCGTCGGGGCACAGCTCGCGCGCGATCGAGGAGGGCATCGCGCTGCGCACCCCGAACGCGCGCGCCTCGTAGGACGCCGTCGACACGACGCCGTGGCGGTCGGGATCGCCCCCGACGATGACCGGCTTGCCGCGCCATCCCGGATGGTCGAGCTGCTCGACGGACGCGAAGAACGCGTCGAGGTCGACGAGCAGGATGGCGGTTGTATTCCACGGCAGCTCTCTCATGGAGGTAAGTCTACCATGCGAACCGGATTGCCGGATTGGACGCGCCGCCGTGCTCGGGCGTATCGCCACGAGGCGCCGCCGAGAGCAGGGTCTCACTCAGGCAGGACTCGCCGCGAAGGCGGGCGTCGGCCTCGGGTCGCTCAAGCGCTTCGAACAGACGCACCGCATCTCCCATTCTGTCTTCCCAGAGCGCGCAGCGGCCGGCCGGCGGCAGATCCGTCTGCATGCGGCGCGCGGTATCGGACGTGCAAGCCCCCCGGCGGCGGACGCGAGCCCGCCGCCGGGGGACGACGCGCTACGCGCCCGTGATCGATTCGACCTCGTCGAGCACCTTGGCGAGGCCCTTGCGGCCAAAGGTGACGCGCTCTTCTCCGTTCGAGCTGATCACCAGGCACGGAACGCTCATGGCGTTGTAGCGGTCCTTAAGCTCGGGGAAATGGTTGATGTCGTAGGCGTGCGCCGTCGCGTTCGGGCTGTCGGCGGCGATGCGCTGGGCGGCCTGCACGACGTCGGGGCAGTTCGTGCACGACAGCGACACGAGGACGTCCATGCGCACCGGCCTGTCGAGGGCGGCGATGCGCGAGCGCGTCTCCTCGTCGATCGGCTGGCCGGGGCCGGAGGCGTTGTACAGCCCGAGGACGAAGCTCGTGAACTCGTGCCCGCCCGGCACGCCGTGGAAGGCGACGCCCGTATCGGCGCCGTCGTCTCGCAGCACGCGCACGCACGGCGCCGCCTCGGTCGGCGGCTCGGCCACGACAACCGAGAGCTTGTCCGTGAGCGCCGCAAGCTCGTCCATCCAGCCGCGCAGCTCTTCGGAGATCGGGCGGTCGTCGAGGTGCAGCTCGAGGACAAGCGGCGCCTCCATGCGCCCGAACACGGAATCGAGCTGCGGACGCATCTCGGGGTCGAGGTAGCCCCCGTCCCCCGAGGCCGCAGAGGCGTTCGAGGCGGCGGCCTCCGCGCGCGAGGCCGGCCGCACGGGAACGAGCCCCGTCTCCTTCTGCATCGCCGCAACATAGCGCTCGAGCTCGGTCGCGGCAAGCGCCCCGTCGCCGGTCGCCGTAACGACCTGCCGCAAACTCTTCTCGCACACGTCGCCGGCCGCGAACAGCCCCGGCACCGTGGTCTGCTGGCGCGCGTCCACCACGGCGTACCCCGCGTCGGTCACCTCGGCAAGCCCCTCGAGCAACGCCGTCTCCGGCTCGTAACCGGCAAACACGAACACGCCGAACGTGTCTCCGTCGGGAGCGCGGTATTCGCCCTCCTCGCCGGTGACGTTGTTGCGGTAGCGCAGGTACTCGAGCGACGAGGCTCCTCCCAACTCGACGACTTCGGTATTGGTCAAGACGCTGATCTTGGGATGGCTGCGGGCTCCCTCGGCGGCCGCCGGCGCGCAGGTAAAATCGGGCTTGCGCACGAGGATGGTCACATGGCTTGCATACTTCGTCAAAAACACGCTCTCCTCGGCGGCGGCGAACCCGCCCCCCACGACAAAGACCTCCTTGCCGGTGAAGAACTCGCCGTCGCACGTGGCGCAGTATGCCACGCCCCGCCCCTGGAACCGCTCCTCGCCCGGAAACCCGATCCTGCGCGGGTGCGCGCCCGTCGCGAGCAGCACGCCGAACGCCCGCAGGTCGCCGCGCGTGGTGCGCACCGTCTTTACGGCGCCGCCCATGTCAAGCCCCGTCGCCTCGGCGAGCAGAAATTCCGCGCCGAACGCCTCTGCCTGCCGCCGCATCGCCTCGACGAGGGCCTCGCCGCTCGTGCGCTCGATGCCGGGATAGTTCACCACCTCTTCCGTGATGGTGATCTGCCCCCCGAAGCGATCCTTTTCCAGCACGACCACGCGGTAGCGGGCGCGCGCAAGGTAAAGCGCCGCCGTCAGACCGGCCGGGCCGCCGCCGATGACGACGACGTCGTAGAGATCCTTCTCTTCCATGACTTCCCTTTCCCAGAGAGAAAGGGCCGCCCGAACTCGGGCAGCCCTTTCGCATTCGTCTTGTTCGTCTTGCGGTTCTGCTTGCGCCACCGCCGCCTACGCCCTCCGGCATGCCGCCGAAGGCGACGTCCGAGCGGGTCGGGCCGCAGCGCGCAGGCGGCGCGAAACGGCCTTTCCTACAGCGCGCCGACGAGATCGAGGCTGGGCTTCAGCGTCTCGGCGCCCGGCTGCCACTTCGCCGGGCATACCTCGTCGTCGTGCTCGGCCACGAACTGGGCGGCCTGAACCTTGCGAAGCAGCTCCTCGGCGTTGCGCCCGATGTTGCCCGCGTGCACCTCGTAGATCACGACGCGGCCTTCGGGGTTGACGACGAAGGTCCCGCGCTCGGCAAGGCCGTCCTCCTTGATGAGCACCTTGAGATCCTTGCTCAGGGCATGAGTCGGATCGGCGAGCATCGGGTAGGTGAGCTTCGAGATGCGCTCCGAATGGTCGTGCCACGCCTTGTGCGTGAAATGCGTGTCGGTGGAAACCGAATAGACCTCGCAGCCGATCTCCTGGAACTTCTCGTAGTTGTTCTGCAGATCCTCGAGTTCGGTCGGGCAGACGAACGTGAAGTCGGCGGGATAGAAGAACAGCACGTTCCACTTCCCGAGCAGGTCGGCCTTCGTGACCTCCTTGAACTCGCCGTTCACGTACGCCTGGGCGGTAAACTCGCCGATCTCCTTGTTGATGAGCGACATTGGCTCTCCTCTCTTTGCGTTGCCAGGTCGGTGCCGTCGCAGGCTTTGGTCGAAACGTCTTTCCGAGTACGTCCGAAAGCCGCAGCGGCGTTCTCTTCGTCGCTTATTAAATCAGATTCCCCCGCGTGCCCAAAGGAGGTACACCGCATCTTCGACAAACGTACCCAATTTCTACTTATTTGGTAACATTAAGGCAACGCGGCTCGAACCCGAACGACGCGACACGGCCAAGCGCAGCACGCGACTACCGGGCTCTATCGTCCTCACATATAGAATCATTCGCTCTCTGTATGCTTTGCAAAATCTTCACGACAGACGCCAGCCCTGGAGTTTCGAGGAGCCGGCTTCGGCGTCCTCGGGGAATTGAGCGGCGCGTGAAGCGCACTCCCCGCCGTCGCGGCAGCTCCCGCGAGCCGCCCGAAAGCGCTACTCCCCCTTCGGCTCGCGGCCGAGGAGCTTCGCGATGCGGCCGGGATGCTCGAGGCTCTCGATGCCGGCCTCTTTCCGGAGGTCGATGACGGGTGCGTCGTTCCAGAGATCCTCGAGGCGGTAGTAGTCGCGCGTCTGCGGTTGGAACACGTGCACGACGAAGCTGCCGTAGTCGAGCAGCGCCCACAGACCGTCGTCGGTGCCCTCGCGGTGGAACGGCTTGATGCCGGCCTCCTTGCGCTCGGCCTCTTCGATCGCGTCGACGACGGCATCGACGTGCCGGCTGTTCGCCGCCGTCGCGATGACGAAGTAGTCCGTCACCGAAACGAGCGCCCCGACCTCCTGTATCATGAGGTCGGTCGCCTTCTTTGAGTCCGCCGCGCACGCCGCGATGAGGGCGCACTCGCGCGGCGTCATGCCGGTAGCCGGCATGTGGCGCGTCCGGGCGGCCTCGC
>CAZBEP010000066.1:6118-8400 GCA_964490925.1 uncultured Eggerthellaceae bacterium
ATTTCCGTCACGATACCTCCCGATACAGCCCGTGCGCTTCGATGTAGCGGCACACGTCCCCCATCGTGAGGTAGCGGATCGACCTGCCCGCCGCCACGCGCGCCCGCAGGTCGCTCGACGAGACGGCGAGCGAGGTCACTTCGAGGTAATCAACCGAAAAGCCCTCGCGCGCAGCATCGAGGTCGCGATGCACGGCATCGAGATCGAACCCCGGACGCGTCGCCGCGATGAACCGCACGAGGCGCGCGACCTGCGCGCTTTCCTTCCACGCGACGATGGAGCGCACTGCGTCGGCTCCGGTGACGAAGAACAGCTCCACGTTGGCGGGGTAATGCGCGCGCAACTGCCGCAGCGTGTCGACGGTGTAGGTTTCGCCCTCGCGGTCGATCTCTATGGAGCTCGCATCAAAAGCCTCGTTTCCCGCGATGGCGAGCCGGCACATCGCGAGCCGGTCGGCCGCCGGCGTTACGCGCTGATGCTTTTTGAACACGGGAAGCCCCGCCGGCACGAACACGACGGCATCGAGGCCATAAGCCTCGCGCGCCTGTTCGGCGCAGGCGAGATGCCCGATGTGGATCGGGTCGAACGTGCCGCCCATCACACCGAGGCGCGCGCGGGCGCCGCCGGCGCCGAGGTCGTCGAAGCGCTCGCAGATCACCGCCATGCCGAACGCCCCTCCCCGCGCCGCGCGAGACTCTGCGCGCAACCGGCGGTCGTAGGCCAGGCGGCGCCGAAGCGCGTGCCTCCGGCACCCGCCATCTACGCGCGCACCTGTCCCGTGCCGCGCAGCACGTACTTGTAGGACGTAAGCGCGTCGGTGGCGAAGGGGCCTCGCGCGTGGAGCTTCTGCGTCGAGATGCCGATCTCCGCGCCAAGGCCGAACTGACCGCCGTCGGTGAACGCCGTCGACGCGTTCGCGTAGACGGCCGCCGCATCGACGCGGCTGAGGAACGCCTCGAGGGCCGCCGCGCCCGCAGGGTCGGCCGGGTCTGCCACGATCGCCTCGGAGTGGCGCGTGCCGTAGCGGTTGACGTGGGCGATCGCCTCCTCGACTCCGGAAACGCAGCGCACGGCGATCTCGGGCGCGAGGTATTCCGTCTCCCAATCGGCCTCGGTCGCCTCGACGACGCGCGCGCCGCGCACGCCGCGTGCAAGACCCGCCGCCTCCGCCGCGTCCGCCGAAGCGGCATCGCAGTGGAGGAGCACGCCGCGGTCGGCCAGCTCTTTCAGGATGCCCGGCAACGCGGCCTTCGCGGTGGCGGCGTCGGCGAGCAGCGTCTCAGCGGCGTTGCACACGCCGTAGCGGCGGCACTTCGCGTTGACGACGATGTCGCGCGCCATGGCGGCGTCGGCGCTCGCATGCACGTAGACGTGGCAATTGCCCGTACCCGTCTCGATGACCGGCACCTTCGATCGCTCGACGCAGTGGCGGATAAGCCCCGCCCCGCCGCGCGGCACGAGCACGTCGATCATGCCGTGCATCTGCATGAGGGCGTCGGTCGCCGCGCGGTCAGTCGACGCGATAAGGCCGATAGAGCCTTCGGGCATGCCTGCGGACGCCGCCGCACCGGCAAGGGCCGCAGCGACCGCCTCGTTCGAGCGCGCCGCGAGGGATCCGCCGCGCAGCACGACGGCGTTGCCGGCCTTGAGGCAGATGCCCGCCGCGTCGGCCGTAACGTTCGGGCGCGCCTCGTAGATGACGGCGACGACGCCGAGCGGCACGCTCACGCGCTGGAGCCCGATGCCGTTGTACAGCGTGCGCTCCTCGAGCACGCGCCCGACCGGGTCGGGCAGGCAGGCGAGGTCCTCGAGCGCTGCGGCCATGTCCTCGATGCGCGCATCGTTGAGCAGCAGGCGGTCGACGAGGCTCTCCTGCGTGCCCGCCTCCTGCGCCGCAGCGACGTCGGCGGCGTTCGCCCGAAGGATGGCGGGAGCCTGTTCACGCAAGGCAGCGGCCATCGCGCGCAGCGCGGCGTTGCGCTGCGCATCGGTCGCCTGGGCGATTCCGGCAGATGCCGCCCGCGCCGCCTCGGCGACGGCACGCACCTCGTCCTCGACGGCGGTTCCGCAGGATCGACCCGCTTCGTTCGCAGCCTGTTCCATGCAAGCCTCCTTCCTCCGGTGCCCCGCCTTGCGGAAGGCCGCATTCGGGCATCGTCGGCTTTTGAGCCTATGATACCGCATCGGATACAAGCACCGCGCCGAGGCGCTGCGACGAGTGCGGGCGGCCCCATACGGGGAAGGGACGGATGCCGGGGGCGCGGGGTGCGCCTGCGGGCGCG
>CAZBEP010000067.1:0-8262 GCA_964490925.1 uncultured Eggerthellaceae bacterium
TGACGATGAAGTCGCTGCCGCTCGCCTACAACAAAGACCTTCAGGAGGACAAGGAAGGCGCCATCGACGCGGCCAAGACGCTCGAGGACTGCTATCGGTGCATGGCGGGCATGGTCGCCACGATGGAAGTCCATCCCGACGCGATGAAGGCGCAGGCGAAGAAGGGCTACCTTGCTGCGACCGACGTGGCGGACTACCTTGCGAAGAAGGGCATGCCGTTCCGCCGGGCGCACGAGGTCGTCGGGCGCCTCGTGCTTGCCTGCGAAAAGCGCGGCTGCGGTCTCGACGATCTGTCGATGGAGGACTTCAAGGCCGAAAGCGACCTGTTCGAGCCTGACATCGTCGGCGCGCTCGATCTGGAAAGCATCGCGAACGCCCGCACGACGTTCGGCGGGACCGGAGCGCCCGCCGTGCGAGAGCAGCTCGTCGCCACCCGCGAGCGGCTTGCTGCCGACGAAGCGAGGCTTCCCGGATAACGGCTTCGCGCGCTTTGCGCACATGGCAGATCGAGGGGCGCGTCCTACTCCTGGTGATGGTGCTTTGGAGCGCGGTCGCGCCGGGGCTTTGGTACAATGGCCGCAACGGTTCGGGGAGGGCGCATGGGCAAGGAATCGATTTCCTCGTATGTGGTGGATCCCCGGAAGAGGCGGCGCCGCAAGCTCCGCACCGCGTTCGCAGTCGTCGCCTGTCTGATCGTCGTTGCGTGCGCGGCGGCGACCGGCCTGTGCGCATACTGGCTCCAGGATCTCCCCGATTACTCGAGCGCTTCCGACTTCAACACGGTACAACCCACCGAGGTCTACGCTTCGGATCGCACGACGCTGATCGCGCGGTTCCAGTTCGAATACCGCATCCCGCTCGACTCGCTCGACGAGATCGTCGACTACGTCGTCGAAGGCACGGTGGCGACCGAGGACGAGCGGTTCTACGAACACAACGGGGTCGATCCGGTCGGCATCGCCCGCGCGCTCGTCAACAACTTCACGGGAGGCACGCTCGAAGGGGCCTCGACGATCACGCAGCAGCTCGTGCGCAACACGGTGCTCGCCGACGAGATGTCCGACATCACGCTCAAGCGCAAGGTGCGCGAGGCATACCTTGCGATCCGGCTCGAGGGGCTCTATTCGAAAGAGGAGATCCTTCTGCTCTACCTCAACACGATCAACTACGGATCGGGCGCCTACGGCATCGAGGCCGCCGCGCAGCGCTATTTCTCGAAGTCGGCCGACGAGCTCACGCTCGCCGAGGCCGCGCTGCTCGTCGGGATCCCGCAGTCGCCGTCGTACAACAACCCGATCGACTATCCCGAACACGCCCTCGAACGGCGCGCCGTCGTGCTCGAGCGCATGGTGTCGTACGGCGCGATCACCCAGGAGCAGGCCGACGCGGCCAACGCCGAGCCGCTCGAACTCGACGTGTCGGAGATCGAGGACGACGGAATCCTGCTCTACCCGTATTTCTCGAGCTACGTGCGCGACCAGCTTACAAGCTCGTACGAGTTGTCCACCGAATACGTGTTCCAAGGCGGACTCACGGTGTACACGACGCTCGACGTCGCCATCCAGGACGCCGCCGAGGCGGCGGTGGGTCGCAAGGAGGAAGGGATCTCCGAAGATCTCGAGGTCGCCCTGACCGCCATCGACCCCGACACGGGCTACATTCTCGCCATGGTCGGCGGACGCGACTACGAGGAAAGCGAATGGAACCTCGCGACGCAGGCGCAACGGCCGGCGGGGTCGTCTTTCAAAACGTTCACGCTCGTCGCGGCGCTCGAGGACGGAATCTCTCCGAGTACGCTCGTCAACTGCAACTCGTCGATCACGATCGACGACTGGGAAGTCGCCAACATCAACTACCGCAACTACGGGACGCGCAGCATCGCGCGGGCCTTCGCCGTCTCCTCGAACACGGGGTTCGCGCGCCTTATCACGGCAGTCGGCGCCGACAAGGTCGCCGACGTGGCGTACCGCATGGGCATCACCTCCGAGCTTCCGGAGGTTCCGGCGCTCACGCTCGGTGTGGGCGGCGTTACCACGCTCGAGATGGCGGACGCCTACGCAACGCTCGCCAACGGCGGCACGCACTACGATGCGACGGCGATCGTCGAGGTGGTCAACCGCAACGGCGACACGATCATCGACAACGCCGACCCGACCGGCGAACGCGCGGTCTCTGCGGAAGTCGCGCACGCGGCCGTCGAAGTGATGGAGGGCGTCGTGTCGAGTTACGAGGGCACGGGCACGGCGGCGGCGCTTTCGAGCGGGCAGGCGGTCGCCGGCAAGACGGGCACGTCCGAAAACTACATGGACGTCTGGTTTTGCGGGATCACGCCGCAGATCTCCGTCGCGATCTGGGTGGGCGACCCGGCAAACGAGCAGTCCGTTCCGACGGGTCTTTCCGTGGCCGACGTGTTCAGCGACTTCGTCGGGGAAGTGCTCGAAGGCGAGCCGATCGAGGAATTCCCCGAAGCGGACGATCCGGAGTACACGCGAACGTTTCAAAACTACGATCTCGACATCGAAGGGCTTTCGTGGTCGCGGCAGGGCAGCTCCTCTGCCGGCTCGGGAAGCGGCGGCGACTCGTCGGCGGACGGGGCGTCGGAGTCGTCGGAGGACGACGCAGAGCCTTCGACGGATTCGAGCGGTTCGGAAGGCGATGATGAGGCGACAGTCGATCCGGAGGGTTCGACCGAAACCGACGGATCGGACGGCTCGGGCGGAGGGGACTCCGGTGGGACGAGCGATTCGGGCGGCGGTACGACGGCGCCGAGCGACTCGGGGGGAGCCGATTCAGGCGGCGACGCGGCGGAGTCGGGCTGATCGCCCGCCTCTCCAGGCGGCTCGCAAGATTGTATGGAGCGCCTTTCCGGCGTGCGGCCCGACCGCGCACCGTGCGATACAATCCGCACAGAGCGCCACGTGATCGATGCGAGCTGCCGCCGCTGCGTGCGGCGCGCCGATAGAGCAGGGGAGACGGCATATGGGAAACACGGCGATACGGATTCTGGTCGCGGCCTGCGTCGCTGCGGCGTGCTTCGCGGCGCTGCCCGGCTGCGCGACGACTTCGCAGGCGACGAGCGAGGAGGCGCAGGCTCAGGCGAACAACCGCCAGTACATGTCGCGCGTGAATCAGATCTCGATGGATATAGCGGACAGCCTTTCCGACTTCGAGGCGGCGGTTCAGTCGGGCGACCTTGCCGCGATGCGCACCGCCGCGAACGCGGCGTCTCGCTCCGTAGACGAGCTTTCGAGCCTGGAAGCTCCCGAAGCGCTCGGCGACATCAAGGCCGGCTACGTCGACGGATGCTCCGAACTCCGCGACGCGCTGTCCGACTACATCCAGCTCTACGCCGACGTCGCGGATTCAGAGGAGTCCCTCGATTCGGCCTCCTACGAAGAGCGCCTCTCCGCCATCCAGGAGCGCTACGACGCGGCCGTCCAAAAGATCTCCGACGCCGACGCGCTGGCCGCGAGCCTGTGAGCTCGTGAGCCTGTGAGCCTGTAGGAGCCGGCCGCAGCTTGTCTTTGCGGCAAAACGAAGCCCCCGGGCGGCCGGCTCCGGGGGTCTGCATGCGCTTGAGGGCGCGTGCGCCGCATGCGTGCGCCGCACGAAGCCCGTCAGCCTGTCGCGTCTCCGCTCTCGCCCGTGCCGCCGGAGTCTGTGGCGGCGCCTCCATCCGACGGGGTCGTTTCCGACGACCCATCGTCGCCGGCACCGTCGGTCGCACCGCTGTCGGCATCGTCGTCCGATGGGTTCGTATCTGAGCTTGTATCGCCGCTCGATCCGCCCGAGCGGCTTGTGCCGCCGCTCCCGCTACTCGAGGGGGGCGTCTCCGTGCTGCCGAAGCCGCCAATGATGCCGGTATAGGTGTACGTAGGCGATTCCGCCGTGTCGAAGTCGACGATGTTCGTGCCCGCAAGCGCCGCCTCCATGAACGTGCGCCAGAGGTAGTTGCAGTCGATGCTGCTCGAGGCGGACTGGTTGTAGCGCTCGCCGATCCAGGTCGCACAGACGAGCGTCGGCGTGTATCCGACGAGCCAGTGGTCGTAGAAGCCTTCGGACGTGCCCGTCTTGCCGGCAACGGGCTGGCCGCTCGAGAGCGCGGCCGTGCTCGCGGTGCCGCCCGATTCGAACACGCCTTCGAGCACCTCGGTCGCCGCATAGGCGACTTCCTCGTCGAGGACGCGCTCGCCGGTCGTGCTCGCCCTGTAGATGACGTTTCCGTTCGCGTCGGCGATACGCTCGACGGCTATCGCCTCATGTAGGACTCCTCCGGTTGCGAGCACGCTGTAAGCCTGCGCCATCTCGAGGGGGGAAATGTCTGCGACGCCGAGGGTGAGCGACGTTACTGCGGGAAGGTCGGACGTGACGCCCATGCGCTCCGCAACGTCGATCACGTTCTCGGTGCCGACGATCTCCTGAAGTCGGACGAACCCCGTGTTCGACGACACCGCCGTGGCGCTTGCGATGGTCCGCCAGCCGTAGTCGCGCCCGTAGAAGTTCTCGATCTCCGTGCCGTCGTCGAGCGTGAGCGGCGAGGTGCAGTCTGCCATCGTGTCTGGGCTGATGCCCGCCTCGATGGCAGCGATGAGCGTGAACACCTTGAACGCCGACCCGGTCGGCCGTCCGTTCACGGCGATGTTGTATTGGTCGGTGTAGTAGTCGCGTCCGCCGACCATGGCCTCTATGAAGCCCGTTTCCGGGTCGATAGCGACGAGCGCCGCTTCGTAGTCGCTTCCCATGGCCGCGTACTGCGCAGCGCAGGCATCCTCGGCATCCTGCTGGATCTCTACATCGAGCGTCGTGTAGATGGTCAGCCCGCCTTCGAAGATGTCTGCCGTCGAATAGTTTTCGAGAAGCCATTCGCGCACGTAAGAGGTGAAGTACGGGTATTGGTAGATGCCGTCGGACGGGTTTTCCGGAGCGAGGTTGAGCGTAAGCGGCTCGTTGACTGCGGCGTCGTATTCGTCTTGCGTGATGTTTCCCGCAGACAGCATGCGCGACAGCACCGTGTTGCGTCGCTGGAGGCACGCGTCGGGGTTCGCCGTCGGAGCCAGATAGGACGGCGACTGGGGAATGCCGACAAGCGTCGCCGCCTCGGCGAGCGTGAGCTCGGCGGCGGATTTCGAGAAGTAGTGCTGCGCGGCCGCCTCTATGCCGTAGCACCCGTCGCCGTAGTTGATCGTGTTGAGATACATGAGCAGGATCTCGTCCTTCGAGTAGAGCTGCTCCATCTCGACGGCGAGCTCGATCTCGCGCACCTTGCGCTCGATCGATATGTCGTCCATCTCGTCGGACAGGACGGTGTTGCGCACGAGCTGCTGGGTGATGGTGGACGCGCCCTCGAGGTCTCCGCCGAGCACGTTGTTCACGATGGCGCGGAGCATGCCCGCCATGTCGTATCCGTTGTGCTCGTAGAAGCGCTCGTCTTCGGTGGCGACGGTTCCCTCGATGACGTATTCCGAGATCTCGTCAAGCGACGAAAGCGGGTCGCGGTTTTCGAGCTGGAACTCGGCGAGCACAGTGGTTCCGTCGGATGCGAGGATCGTCGAGGGCTGGGCGTAGTTGAACGTGTCCGAACGCTCGATGCTCGGAAGGTCGCTCGTCCATTCGTCGACCAAGGAGAAGATGCCGCGTACCCCCCAGTACCCGGCGAAGCAGACGATCACGATGACGATGATGGCGGCCCATATGATCGCGTGAACGCGCGTTTCGCGCTGTTTTCTGCGTATCTTCATAACTTAGATATACTACCACGAACGTACGGGAGTCCTTTTCCGAGAGCCGGTGAACAGATTCAATGCATAACACGTCTCCGATCGTCCCCGAGCTGCTCGCGCCTGCGGGCGGCCCGTCCGCGCTGCATGCCGCCGTGCGTGCGGGGGCGGACGCCGTCTACCTCGGCCTCAAGGCGTTCAGCGCCCGCCGCAGCGCCGAGAACTTTACGCTCGAGTCGCTCGCCGAGGCGTGCGACTACGCCCACCTGCGCGGCGTGCGCGTGTACGTGGCGCTCAATACCGTCGTCCTTCCCGGGGAGCTTCCCTCCGCGCTCGAGACCGCGCGCCAGGCGTACCGCGCCGGGGCCGATGCCCTCATCGTGCAGGATATCGGGCTCGCGTCCGAGGCGGCGCGCGTCCTGCCCGACGCGCGCTTGCACGCGTCGACGCAGATGAACGTCCACAACGCGGCCGGCATCGAGGCCGTCGCCCGCCTCGGCGCCGCGCGCGTGACGCTCGCCCGCGAGCTTTCCCTTCCCGAGGTCGCCGCGCTCGTCGATGTTGCGGAGTCGATCGGCATGGAGGTCGAGGCGTTCGCGCACGGCGCGCTGTGCGTCTGCTATTCCGGGCAGTGCCTCATGTCGTCGTTGATCGGCGGCCGTTCGGCGAACCGGGGCGCGTGCGCCCAGGCGTGCCGTCTGCCGTATTCGCTGCGGAATCGTGCGGCCGACCGCGACCTGCCCGCATCCGGTCGGCACCTGCTCTCGCCGAAGGATCTCTGCACGCTCGACCTCGTCGCCGACCTCGCGGCCGCAGGCGTCGCCTCGCTCAAGGTGGAGGGGCGCATGAAGTCGCCCGAGTACGTATTCGCCGTCGTCTCCGCCTATCGCGCCGTGCTCGACCGCCTCGCCCGAGGCGAGGGCGTCGCGCCGACGGACGACGAGCGCCAGCAGGTCGCCGAAGCGTTCTCGCGCGGCTTTACGACGGCGTACCTTACGGGAGAGCGCGGCAACGACGTCATGAGCTACGGCCGCCCGAACAACCGCGGCGTGGCGGTCGGCCGCGTCGGCCGCGTCTCGCGCACGGCGGCCTTCGTCGACGCGGCGCTCTCGCTTTCCGCAGGCGACGTCGTGGAGATCTGGACGGGGAAGGGGAAGGCGACCCGCGTGCTTGAGGAGATCTCGGCCGACCGCGAGGGGCGCGTGCGCGTGCCCCTCGACGACCGGAGTCGCGACGACCGCGCCGTGCGCGTGGGCGACCGCGTGTTCCGCGTGCGCTCGGCCGCCGCCGCTTTCGAGGACGACCCGTTCGAGCCGCGCGTCGGCGTGTCCGGGCGGGTGGAGCTTCGGCTCGGTCGTCCGATCGAGGTGTCCTTCGAGGCGCGCGGCGCCTGCGGGCGCGCCGTTGGGGACGCGGCCGAGCCCGCGCGGACGAAGGCGGTGACGGAGGCGGACGTCCGCGCCCACGTCGACCGGCTCGGGCAGACCCCGTTTCGCCTCGACGCGCTCGACGTGGCGCTCGACGACGGCGTCGGCGTCGGGTTCTCGCAGATCCACCGCCTGCGCGCCGCCGCGCTCGACGGCCTTTCCGAGGAGATCCTCGCCCCGTACCTGGGTCGGACGGTGCCGCGCGCCGAGAAACGCTCCCGCGCGGCCGTCGTCTCCCCTGCGGGGTGTGCTGTCGTCGCGTGGGCGACGAACCCCGCCTGCGCGCGCGCCGCGAAGCGCGCCGGCGCCGACGAAATCGTCGTCCCGGCGCTCACGTACAAGCGGGGCGAGGCGGTCATCGCCGGCCAGCGGTCGGACACCGCCGAGACCGCCGGGTACCCCAAGTCCTGCGTGATCGCGGTTCCGACGGTCGAGCACGACCCGGTCGGCTCCGCGCGCGAGGCCGCGCGCGGCTTCGACGCATGGGAGGCGGTGCGTCCGGGCAAGCCGGTGTTCGTCGACAGCCTCGGCGCGCTTGTGCGGGCGGTGGAGCTGGGCGCGCTGCCGGAGGTCGGGCCGCACGTGCCGCTCGCGAATCGCGCCGCCCTCGAGGAGGCCGCCGCGCTCGGCGCGCGCCGGGTGTGGCTGTCCCCGGAGCTCACGCTGTCGCAGATCGAGGAGCTTTCGCGCGGCGGGTCGCCCGTCGCGCTCGGGCTGTTCGCCATCGGGGCTCAAGAGCTCATGGTGACCGAGCACTGCCTGCTCATGAGCCAAGGTCCCTGCGACGAGGACTGCGGCTCGTGTCCGCGCAGGCGCAGCCCCCACTACCTCAAGGACCGCAAGGGCTTCGAGTTTCCCGTGATCACCGACCGACTCGGACGCAGCCATCTGTACAACGGCGTGCCGCTCGACGTGGCGCACGCGCTGCCCGACCTGCTCGCGGCCGGGGTGTCGGCGATCATGGTGGACACGACGCTCATGAACCGCGAACAGGCCGCCCAGGCGACGGGCCGCGCCGTCCGCGCGCGTGACATCGGACTGCGCGACGGCAGCCGCGTGTCGAAGGCGGGCGGCGCCACGAGCGGGCACCTGTTCCGCGGCGTGAGCTAGGGAAGCGC
>CAZBEP010000068.1:0-8204 GCA_964490925.1 uncultured Eggerthellaceae bacterium
CCGGATGCGAGGTTGTTCACGATGAGCAGTTTCACGGAGCTCCTTCCTTGGTATCATGTGAGCATACTACCGTATGCCCTGCGGAACGCAACGAAAAGGAGCCGCGTGTACATAGCCGACCAGCCGAGCTTCGAAGCCTTTGTGGAGCGCGCGTTGGGAAGCGCCGTCCTTGCGATCGACACGGAATTCCTCCGCGAGAAGACGTACTATCCGAAGCTGTGCCTGATCCAGCTCGCGACCGACGACGAGGTTGCGATCATCGACCCGTTCGCCGTGGGCGACTTGTCCCCGCTTTCGACGCTGTTCGAAGACGAGCGCGTCGTGAAGCTGCTCCATGCGGGGGCGCAAGACCTCGAGATCTTCTGGCAGGAGACGGGCGTGCTTCCGCGTCCTGTGTTCGACACGCAGGCCGCCGCCGCGCTGCTCGGCCACGTCCAGCAGATCGGCTACGGCGCGCTCGTCGCATCGGTATGCGGCGTGTCGCTCAAAAAGATCGACTCGCTCACCGACTGGTCGCGCCGCCCGCTTTCGGACTCGCAGCTCGACTACGCGGCCGACGACGTCGTCTACCTGCCCGAGCTCTACCGCCGGATGCGCCGCGAACTCGAGGCGAAGGGCCGCCTCGGCTGGCTCGACGACGAGTTCGCCGAAATGAGCGACCCATCGCGCTTCGCCGATGATTCGCGCACGCGCTTTCGCCGCCTCAAGCGCTGCTCCCAGCTCGGCCGGCGGCAGCTTTCGGCGGCGCGCGAGGTCGCCGCGTGGCGCGAGCAGCGGGCGATCGACCGCAACGTGCCGCGCAGATGGGTGATGACCGACGAGCAGGTCGTCGAGGCGTGTCGGCGCGAGGCCCGCACCGTGAGCGAGCTGTTCGCGGTGCGCGGGGTTCGCGACCGGCTCGCCACGAGGGACGCGCGCGAAGTCGCGCGCCTGATCGCCGCAGGGCTCGACGCGCCGGAGGATACGTGGCCCGAACTCGACCACGGAGGCAAGAGCGAGCCGAACGTGGACGTGCAGATCGACCTCATGAACGCGCTCGTTCGGCTGCGGGCGCGCCAGAACGACGTCGCCGCCCCCACGCTTGCCTCCCATGACGATCTCGCGAAGGTGGCGCGCGGCTATCGCGACGGCATCGGCGTTATGAGAGGATGGAGGCGGGCGATCGTCGGTGACGAGCTTGTGGATCTCGTCGAGGGGCGGATCGCCCTGAGCCTTTCCGGCGACGGCCTTGTCGTCGAGCGCCGGGAGCCGCGCGCGGGCGGCGGTGCGGACAAGCCCCGATGAGGCAATCCGCCCAGGCGGTTGCGAAGGGAAGCGCGCCGTGCGGAGACGCCGGCGAGAACGGGAGGCAACGGAAATGCTTGACTACTGGATGCTCATCATCGTGACGCTTGCCATCGGCCTCGGCGCGACGGCGCACGTCAATCACCAACTGAGAAAATACAGCAACGTGTCGAGCGTGTCCGGCATGACGGGCGCGCAGATCGCCGCCGCAATGCTGCGCGCCCACGGCGTGACGAGCGTCTCGATCGTGCGCGGCCATCCGGAGCAGAACCACTTCGACCCGCGCACCAATTCGATCACGCTCGACCCGAACGCCTACGGCGGCCGCTCGATCACGGCGATCGCGACGGCGTGCCACGAGGCGGGCCATGCGTGCCAGTTCGCCGAGGGCTACGCCCCCATGAAGGTTCGCGGGGCGATCGTGCCGGCCGTCAACCTTGCGTCGAACGCGTGGATCTTCCTGCTGCTGCTCGGGATCTTCATGCAGCTCATGTCGCTCGTGTGGCTCGCCGTCATCGTGTACGCGGCGGTCGTCGTGTTCCAGCTCGTGACGCTGCCGGTCGAGTTCGACGCCTCGCGCCGCGGCCTCGCCTATCTCACGAACCAGGGCGCCCCGGCCGCAGAGCTTAACGGGTCGGCGAAGGTGCTGCGCGCCTGCGCGCTCACCTACGTCGCGGCGGCGCTCACGTCTATCCTGCAGCTGCTGTGGCTGCTCGGACAGGCGCGCGGCAATGACTAGCACTGCACGCGGCCTTCGGCAAGCGGGCGGCGGCTCTTCGGAGGCGCTGTCCGTCTCGGGCGCGGTAGCCCAGGCCAAAGGCGCGCTCGAGTCGATCGTCGTGCGTGTGGTGGGCGAGGTGTCCGAGCTTTCGAACAAGCCCGGCTACAAGGCGGTCTACTTCACGATCAAGGACGACAAGGCGAGCCTTCCGTGCATGATGTGGAACAACCGCTACCAGGCGGCCGGAGTCGAGCTGCGCGTCGGCTCGCTCGTGGAGGTTACGGGCCGCTTCACGGTGTGGGCGCCGAAGGGGCGCATGAACTTCGACGTGTTCTCGGTGTCGCTGTCGGGCGAGGGCGAGCTTCGCCTGCGCGTCGCGCAGCTCGCACGTCGGCTGCAGGCCGAAGGTCTCATGGATCCCGCTCGCAAGCGCGCGGTGCCGGCCTACCCTGCGACGGTCGGCGTGGTGACCTCGCCGCGCGGGGCGGCCGTCCACGACGTGCTGCGCACGCTGCGGCGGCGCTTCCCGGTGGCGCGCGTGCTGCTCGCCGGCGTGCCGGTCGAGGGGGAGGGTGCCCCGGCGGGCATCGCCGAGGGGCTTGCGCGCGTATGCGCAGCGGGGGCGGAGGTCGTGCTCGTCGTGCGCGGCGGAGGATCGTTCGAGGACCTCATGCCGTTCAACGACGAGTCGCTCGCGCGCGCGATCGCCGCCGCGCCTGTGCCCGTCGTGACGGGCATCGGGCACGAGCCGGACACGACGATCGCCGACATGGTGTCCGACCTGCGCGCCTCGACGCCGACGGCGGCTGCCGAGGCGGCAAGCCCGGCCCGCGACGCGCTCGCGTCGGCGTTCTCGATGCGCTCATCGGCGATGGCGGGCTCCGTTGCGCGGACGCTCGAGCGCGCCTGGGGCGCCGTCCGCAGGATCGCCGAGCGCCCCGTGCTCGAAAGCCCCGAGGCGCTGCTTGCGAACGAGGCCCAGGCGCTCGATTTCGCCGCGATGCGGCTTGCGCGCGCCATCCCCGCAGGCGTGACCCGCGATGCGGCGCGGCTCGAAAGCGCGCGGGCGCGCGTGTTCGCCGCGATGCCCCGTCTCCTCGCGCACGAGAAGGCGGCATGCGATCGGGCGGCCTCTGCTTTCCGGCGAGTCGGCTCTGCGGTGGGCGCCCCCTTCGACGCCGCGTTGCGCCTTTCCGCGTCGCGGCTGCACGACCTGTCGCCGCTCGCCGTGCTCGCGCGCGGGTACGCGATCGCGCGCTCGGAAGACGGTTCGGTGGTGAAAAGCGTCGGGGCGGTATCGCGGGGCGACCGCCTCGACGTCGCAGTGGGCGACGGCGCGATCGCCTGCCGCGTCGAGGAGACGGAGGCGGCGCGAGCCGCGCTGGTGGAATGGAGGGAACGCTCATGACAGAGCCGATTGCGGCCGTTTCGGTCGAGGAGCTGTCGTTTCGCGAGGCCATGACCGAACTCGACGGCATCGTCGCCGCGCTCGAGGGCAATACGCTCGAACTCGAGGAGAGCCTTGATCGCTACGAGCGCGGCGTCGCGCTGCTCGCCTCGCTGCAGAAGCGCCTTGCCGAGGCGCAGCAGAGGGTCGACGTGCTCATGGGGCAGCTTGAGCAGCCGGCAGACGATGCCGCGACGGACATGACGCTTTCGTAGCGAGGCCGGCCGTCGCGGCGCTTAAAGAAAGGAGACGCGCATGAAAAAGGACGACTGCCTGTTCTGCAAGATCGTCGCGGGGGAGGTTCCCTCGACGAAGGTGTACGAGGACGACGGCGTGCTCGCGTTCGAGGACGTCGCCCCCCAGATGCCGGTGCATACGCTCATCGTGCCGAAGCGCCACTACGACGACATCGCCGACGGCATCCCCGATGCCGAGATGGGGGCGCTCTTCAACGCCGTGAAGAAGGTCGCCGAGGTCAAAGGGGTCGCAGAGTCGGGATTTCGCGTGATCGTGAACACGGGAGACGACGCCCGGCAGTCGGTGCGCCACATCCACGTCCACGTGCTCGGCGGCGCGCCGATGAACTCCGGCGACCCGTCTCTGTCCGACTGACGGCGCCCGCCGAATCCGGTCGAACGGCGCGCGTGGCCTTCGAAGATGGTCTAAAATAGCTCGGTTTTCTGTCGAAGGAGGCTGTCACGTGAACGTGCTCGTCATCAACGCCGGATCCTCGTCTCTGAAATACCAGCTGCTCAACGTAGAAGAGCGCACGCTGCTCGCCAAGGGCATCTGCGAGCGCGTCGGTTCCGACGGCTCCTTCCACAAGCACGGCCTCGACGACAACGAAGTCGTCATCGACACGCCCGTCCCCGACCACGACGCCGCCATGGCCCTCGTCCTCGACTCGCTCGTTTCGGGCGACGGCAAGGCCATCGACGACCTCTCCGAGATCGGGGCCATCGGGCACCGCATCGTTCAGGGCGGGAAGTACTTCGACCGCTCCGTGGTCATCGACGCCGACGTCATCGCCAAGATCGACGAGCTCGCCGAGCTCGCGCCGCTGCACAACAAGGCCGCGCTCCAGGGCATTTACGCATGCCGGAGGCTCATGCCCTCAACCCCTATGGTGGCCGTGTTCGACACGTCGTTCTTCACGACGCTGCCGCCGAAGGCTTACATGTACCCGCTGCCCTACGAGCTTTACGAGAAGCACGGCATCCGCAAGTACGGCGCGCACGGCACCTCGCACCGCTACATCGCAGAACGCGCGGCGGCCTTCCTTGGCGAGCCGCTCGAAGACCTCAAGCTCATCACGTGCCACCTCGGCAACGGCTGTTCTGCCTCGGCCATCGACCACGGCATCGCCGTCGACACCTCGATGGGCCTCACCCCGCTCGACGGCCTCATGATGGGCACGCGCTGCGGCGCGATCGACCCGGCGATCGTGACGTTTCTCATCGATCACGAGTACATGACCACGCAGGAAGTCAACGACCTCATGAACAAGAAGTCGGGACTGCTCGGCATCTCCGGCCTGTCCAACGACCTGCGCACGGTGCGCGACGCCGCCATGCGCGGCGAGCCGCGCTCAGTGCTCGCCTACGACATGTACTCGAACTCCGTGAAGAAGTGCATCGGCAGCTACATCGCGGTCATGGGCGGCGTGGACGCCATCGTCCTCACGGCCGGCGTCGGCGAGAACTGCGAGCGCATGCGGCGCATGATCTTTTCCGGCCTGCAGCCGCTCGGCATCGTCATAGACGAGGAGAAGAACCGCACCGGCCGCGGAACCGAACGCGAGATCTCTGCGGACGCGTCGAAGGTGCGCATCGTCGTCATCCCGACGAACGAGGAGTACATGATCGCGCGCGACACGTACGAGATCGTGCAGGGAGGGTGATAGGGGCCGCGCGTCGAAGAGCCTCCGAAGGGGCGCCGGCGAAGGGCTCGGTCGGGGCTTCTCCGCCGTGCGCAGTGTTCCTAAGCGCGCTGCTGCGCCTGGACGCAGGTGATGGCGATCACGCCGATGATGTCGGAGGCGCTGCAGCCCCGCGAGAGGTCGTTCACCGGAACGGCGATGCCCTGGGAGATCGGGCCGTAGGCTTCGGCCTTCGCGAGGCGCTGTACGAGCTTGTACCCGATGTTGCCCGCGTCGAGGTCGGGGAATACGAGCACGTTCGCCTTGCCTGCGACGGGGGAGCCGGGCGCCTTCGCCGCTCCGACCTCCGGCACGATCGCGGCATCGAGCTGCAGCTCCCCGTCGATGGCCGTGTCGGGGGCGAGCTCTTTCGCTATCGCGGCGGCCTCGACGACCTTCGCCGCATCGCCGTTGCGGGCGGATCCGTACGTCGAATGGGACAGCAGCGCCACGCGCGGCTGCGCTCCGATGAGCGCGCGGAACGAATCCGCAGCGCTGATCGCGATGTGAGCGAGGCTCTCGGCGTCGGGTCGCACCTCGAGCCCGCAATCGGAGAACAGAAACACGCCGTTTTCGCCGAGGGCGCAGTCGGGCACGTCCATGATGAAGAACGAGCTCACGAGGTGCGCTCCGGGAGCGGCCTTCAGGATTTGCAGCGACGGGCGCAGCACGTCGCTGGTGGCGTGGCAGGCGCCGGCGACCATGCCGTCTGCCATGCCGGCCTTTGCCATCATGACTCCGAAGTACAAAACGTCGTCGAGCAGCTTTCGTGCGCCTTCCTCGGTGACTCCTTTGCGCCTGCGAAGCTTGTGGAGCATCTTCTCAAGCTGCGGGCGCATCTCCGCAGTGCGAGGGTCGACGATCCGCGCGCCTTTGAGCGAGCGGCCGGAAGCGGCGATCTCGCCTTCGTCGCCGAGGATGATAAGATCGGCCAAACCAAGTTCGAGCACGCGTTCCGCGGCTTCGAGCGTGCGGGGATCGTTGCCTTCCGGAAGAACGATCGTCTTGCGGTCGGCGGATGCCCGCGCGATCATGTCGTCGAGGAACTGAGCCATGGGTCTCCTATCTGTCTCGCTTTTGACGGAGCCGGGCGACCCGGATCCGCAGATACCTTCCACGCGAAGGCGCGGCCGACGATCAGGTTTCCCAGAAACAAGGAGAATCGTCGAGAGATATCGTATTTGTATGATAATCCGACCGGGGTCCGAGCGCGTCGGTAAAATCGATGTTTGTTGCTATACGCATAGTACGCATAGAATTCGGCCTGCTCGGCGGCGCTGCTTCGCAGCTCGTCGACCATCGCCTGCTGCGGCAGGAGACGCTGGCCCGCCCTGTGCGCCGGATGCGAAAGGGAGCGCTTATGGCAGCCGCTACGGCTGATTTCAGGGAGACCGACATCGACGGCTTCGACTTCGCCGGCGGGAGCGGCCTCGCGAGAAGGCCCGGCGTCGCCGCCGGGCGCCGGGCGTGAGGAGGCGGCCGTGACGGGGGCAAAGACCATCTCGTTCGTCGTGCCGTGCTACAACTCGGCCGACTACATGGACGCCTGCATCGAGTCGATCCTTTCGTGCGGAGACGACATCGAGATCCTCGTCGTCGACGACGGGTCGGAGAAAGACGACACGGCGCGCAAGGCCGACGAGTGGGAGGCGCGCCGGCCCGGCGTCGTGCGTGCGCTCCACAAGGAGAACGGCGGGCACGGGTCGGCGATCAACCTCGGGCTTGCGGAGGCGACGGGGCGC
The DNA here is from genome assembly GCA_964490925.1 of uncultured Eggerthellaceae bacterium. Taxonomy (GTDB): domain Bacteria; phylum Actinomycetota; class Coriobacteriia; order Coriobacteriales; family Eggerthellaceae; genus CAZBEP01. The sequence goes on from CAZBEP010000068.1 coordinate 7,113, forward strand.
TACTTCAAGGTCGTCGACTCCGACGACTGGCTTGACGCCGACGCCGCGCGCGAGCTCATGGCCTACCTGCGCCCGCAGTGCGAGCTCGAGTGCCCGACGGATCTCGTTGTGGCGAACTACGTGTACGAGAAGGCGCACGAAGGCAAGCGCACGATCATGCGCTACCGCAACGTATTCCCCGAGCGCCGCGAGTTCGGCTGGGCCGACATCGGGCGCTTCGGACAGAGCCAGTACCTGCTCATGCACTCGGTCGTCTATCGCACCGAGGTGCTGCGCGAGGCGGGGCTGTCCCTGCCGGAGCGCTGCTTCTACGTCGACAACATCTTCGTCTACGTGCCGCTGCCGCACGTCCGCACCATCTATTACCTCGACGTGGACCTCTACCGCTACTTCATTGGCCGCGAGGATCAGTCCGTCAACGAGAAGGTCATGATGGGGCGTATCGACCAGCAGCTGCGCATCACCCGCTTCATGATCGACGCCGTCGACCTGCCCGAGGCCGTCGACAGCGGGAAGCTCGAGAAGTACATGGAGAACTACCTGTCGATGATGATGTGCATCTGCTCGGTGTTTTTGCGCATGATCGGGACAGACGAGTCCGAGCAGAAGCGCGCCGACGTGTGGGGCTACCTTGCGCAGCGCAATCCCGTGCTCTACAAGCGGGTGCGGCGCTCCGCGCTCAACATGGGCGCGAACCTGCCCACCTCGCTCGGTCGCGGCATCGGCATCGGCGGCTACCGCATCGCGCGGAGGATTTTCAGATTCAACTGACGCCGCCCTTCGCTTCGGCTCCATGTCTCGTGACGAGGCTTCCTTGCTCGCACCGGGCGTTCCGCCAACCGAACTCACTCCATGCTTGCGCCCACATTCGCGGTCACGGGTTCAATTGAAACGGAGCCGCAGCGCCGAGAGAGCAAGCGCAACAGTTCCGCTTATTCCCGCATCGCCTCCTTAGATCCAGAAGGGCAGTCAACGATGGCATACGAGACGTTTCGACCAAAGACGTCTTTAACCCCCGAGCCTTCAAATTGTTCCAGCTCTGCCAAAGGCATAGCCTCGCGCTCGCTAAGCGCGTTACCCACGCTCATTGCA
>CAZBEP010000069.1:0-6245 GCA_964490925.1 uncultured Eggerthellaceae bacterium
GCGTCGTTCTGGCGCGTCGTGTTCTGGCTCGCAGTCGCGGTGTTCGTCTGCTCGCTCATCGCGCTCGGCGTGATCCTTTTCTCCTACCAGCAGGGCCGCGTGCTCTACAGCGACCTTGCGGCGGATGCGGTCGACGTGGGGGCGGCGGACGACGACGCAGCCGATCTCGGAGATCTGACGGTCGATTGGGACGCGCTGCTTGCGATCAATCCCGACACCATCGGGTGGATTTACATCCCCGGCACGGCCGTGAACTACCCCGTTGTGTACTCGGGCGACGACTCCCGCTACCTCCACACGGACTTCTACGGCAACGAGACGTGGCCGGTCTCGTACGGCACCATCTTCCTTTCGGGCATCAACGAGCCCGACCTGTCCGATGCGAACAACATCTTGTACGGCCACCACATGAACGACGGCTCGATGTTCGCCGCCCTCGCCGATCTTGCGGCGAGCGACGAGGCGTTCAACGCGCATCGCACTGCGTACTTCCTCACGCCGGAGGGCAGCATTCGGCTCACCTCGTTCGCGCTCGTGCACGTGCCGGGCACCTCCGGCATCGCGCAGGCGACCTTCGCCTCGTCGGAGGACCAGACCGCCTACGTGCAGGCGCGCATGGACGAAAGCATCGTCTCTGCGGCGGGGGACGTGCCCGCCGCAGAGGACATCGAGCAGACGTTCATGCTTTCTACCTGCGACGAGTACTCGAGTGGGCGCTACGTGCTGTTCTGCTACGTTGAGGAAAGCAGCCACCCCAACGTGCGGGCGGTCGCCTCGGCGGCGGGTGACGCCGAAAGCGCCATCGTGGATGCAGAGGACGCAGCGGCTATCGAAGAGGCGCAGCGGGCGCAGCACGGCCAAGGGGGCTCCTAGATGGCGACGGCCGCGTTTTTGGGGGAGCGTCCCGACCGACCCGGAGAGGAGTGCGCGGTATTCGGCGTGTTCGCGCCGGGCGAGGACGTCGCGCGCATGACGTGCTTCGGGCTGCAGGCGCTCCAGCACCGCGGGCAGGAAAGCGCCGGCATCGCGGTCGGCGACGGCGAGACGGTGCTCGTTGCGAAGGACTTGGGGCTTGTGACCCAGGTGTTCGACGAGGCGACCCTCGCCGCGCTCGACGGCTTCGTCGCCGTCGGGCATGTGCGCTACTCGACGAGCGGCGGGGCGGCGTCGTGGGAGGCCGCGCAGCCGCACATCTCCGCGATCGACGAGGTGCTCATCGCGCTCGCGCACAACGGCACCCTCGTGAACACGCAACGCATCCGCGCCCAGCTTATGGACGAGGGCGTGCAGCTGCGCTCGGCTTCCGACTCAGAGGCCGCCGCGAAGGCGATCGGCCTCATCACGCAGCGCACGCACCATCTGCGCGCCGGCATCAAGCGCGCGATGGAGCTGCTCGAGGGCGCCTACGCGATGGTGCTCGCGAGCCCGGAATCGCTCTATGCGTTTCGCGACCCGAACGGCATCCGGCCGCTGTGCATCGGGCGGCTGCCCGGCGGCCGCGGGTGGGTCGTGTCGAGCGAGACGTGCGGTCTCGACATTGTAGGAGCCGAATACGTGCGCGACGTCGAACCTGGCGAGATCGTCCGCTTCAACCGCGAGGGCGTCGCGAGCGAGCAGGGCGTGTCGGCGGGTCGCCGCGCGTCGTGCATCTTCGAGTACGTGTACTTCGCCCGCCCCGACAGCGTGATCGACGGGCAGGGCGTCTACCAGGCGCGCCGTTCGATGGGGAGCATCCTGGCGCGCGAGGCGCCCGCCGATGCCGACCTCGTGCTCGGTGTGCCGGACTCGGGCGTGCCTTCGGCGATGGGCTTCGCGCAGGAAAGCGGCATCCCGTATTCGGACGGCATCGTGAAAAACCGCTACGTCGGCCGCACGTTCATCGCGCCCACGCAGGCGATGCGCCAGCTCGGCATTCGCCTCAAGCTCAACCCGCTGCCGTCGGTCATCGCCGGCAAGCGGCTCGTGGTCGTCGACGACAGTATCGTGCGGGGCAACACCTCCAAGAAGCTCGTGCGCATGCTGCGCGACGCGGGGGCTGCGGAGGTGCACCTGCGCATCGTGAGCCCCGAGGTCATGTGGCCGTGCTTCTACGGCATCGACACCGACACGCGCGACCAGCTCATCGCCGCGAACATGTCGCTTGCGGAGATGAACGCGTGGATCGGATCGGACTCGCTCGCGTTCATTTCCGTCGAAGGATTGCGCGAGGCGGTCTCGGGCGCGCGGCATCCGGGCTTTTGCGAGGCGTGCTTCACGGGCGACTATCCGGTGGAGATTCCGCCGGCGCTTGCAACGGAGGGCTTTGCGACGAAACGGGGTTTTGAAGAGGCGGGCGGGGAGGCATTCGTCGGGACGCGCTGAGGCCGGCCGCGTCGAGACGCATCGGGACGCGCTGAGGCCGGCCGCGCGGCAGCGCGGAGGCGCGCCGGGCGACGACGCACGACAAGGAGGACGCCATGACGGAGCGGAAAAGAATCGACAGCGAGCCGGTGGACCGCGACGACGCGCCGAGAATGCCGAGCTGGATCGTCGAGGAGGCGACGACGTACGCGCAGGCGGGCGTCGACACGGCGGAGGGCGCGCGCGCCGTCGATGCGATCAAGGACGTCGTGCACGGCACGTACCGCCCCGAGGTCGTCGGGGACATCGGCGGGTTCGGCGGGCTGTTCTCGATCGCGGCGGCCAAGGGCATGGACGACCCGATCCTCGTGTCGGGCACCGACGGCGTGGGCACGAAGCTCCAGGTGGCGCGTATCGCCGAAAAGCACGGCACCGTCGGCATCGACCTCGTGGCCATGTGCGCGAACGACGTTCTCGCCACGGGCGCCGAGCCGCTGTTCTTCCTCGACTACATCGCCGTGGGCAAGCTGCGCGCCGAGGCGATGGCGGAGATCGTCGCAGGGGTGGGCGAGGGCTGCAAGCAGGCGGGCTGCGCGCTCATCGGCGGCGAGATGGCCGAGCACCCCGGTGTCATGGACCCCGGCGACTACGACCTGTCGGGCTTTTGCGTCGGCATCGTCGACCGCGCGAAGATGCTCTCGCCCGAGGCGGTGCGCGAGGGCGACGTGCTCGTCGGGCTCGCTTCGAGCGGCCTGCACTCGAAGGGCTACTCGCTTGCGCGCAAGGTGTGCGTCGAGGGAAAGACTCACTACGAACTCGCCCTGCCGCAAGACGAGCTTGACGGCAAAAGCCTGCAGGACGCGCTGCTCGAGCCGACGCGCATCTACGTGAGGCCGGTGCGTGCCGCGCTGTCTGCCGAGCCGGGGGCGGTGCGCTCGCTCGCGCACATCACGGGCGGGGGCATCACGGAAAACCTCGACCGCGCTCTGCCCGAGGGGCTTGACGCCGAGGTCGACCTCGGAACGTGGCCGGTGCCGCCCGTCGCGCGCTACGTGTGCCGCGCGGCGCGTCTGGACGAGCCGGAGGCGCTAAAGACCTTCAACATGGGTCTCGGCATGATTCTCGTCTGCGACCCGGCGCGCGTCGAGGCCGTGGAGTCGGCGCTCGCCGACGCGGGCGAGCGGACGTTCCGCGTCGGGCGCGTCGTCGCTGGCGAGGCGGGACGTGCGGGCGCGGTGCGCTATGCGCGCGAGGGGCTGCTGTACGGGTTCGGCGAGTAGACGGCCTCAGAAGAGCCGGGACGCGGAAATGCGCGAGAGTCGCAGGAAACCGGAAGGTCCAGCCCGTCAAAAGCCCGTCTAAAGAGGGTTTCCTCGCGCGCGGAGCGGCCGTTTCGGTTTACAATTAGAAAGACCGAGACGTAGGAGGATTCCCCGTGCAGCATCTCCCCCAGCTAATGGTCGATCTCGCCTTGCTTTTAGCGGTGGCGGCCATTGCCACCATCGTGTGCCGCCGCCTCAAACAGCCGCTTGTACTCGGATACGTTGTCGCGGGCTTTCTCGTGAGTCCGGCGATCGGGTGGTTTCCCGACGTTTCCGACACGGAAAACATCACTACCTGGTCGGATATAGGCGTCGTGTTCCTCATGTTCGGCCTCGGCCTGGAATTCAGCATCGTGCGCCTCTCGACGGTCGGTAAATCGGCGTTCATCACCGCCCTCATCGAGATGGCGCTCATGATCGTGGCGGGCGTCGCGTGCGGCATGGCGCTCGGCTGGTCGCTGTTCACGAGCCTGTTTCTGGGCGGCATGCTCGCTATCTCGTCGACGACGATCATCATCAAGGCTTTCGACGACCTCGGCATGAAGGGCAAGGGCTTCACCGAGCTCGTGTTCGGGGCGCTCGTGGTCGAGGATATCATGGGCATCTTCCTCATGGTGGTGCTCTCCACGGTGACGGTGGGCTCGAACGCCGACGGCGGCGCTGCGGTGATGGCCGAGCTTGCGCAGATGGCGCTCTACCTGCTTGTGTGGTTCGCGCTGAGCATCGTGATCGTCCCGTCGCTGCTCGCCCGCGTTGCGGCCGCCCTGACCGACGAGATCATACTGATCACGTCGGTGGCGCTGTGCCTGTGCATGGTTGCGCTCGCAAACTCCATCGGTTTCTCCTCTGCGCTCGGGGCGTTCCTCGCTGGCTCCGTCCTCGCGGGCACCGTGCAGGGCCATCGCATCGACAAGCTCTTCAAGCCTTTGAAGGATTTCTTCGGCGCCATCTTCTTCGTGTCGGTGGGCATGCTCTTGTCCCCCTCGTCGATGGTCGAGAACGTCGGCGCTATCGTCGCCATCACGCTCGTCGTGCTCATCGGCAAGCCCGTATTCACCTTCCTCGGGGCCTTCCTATCGGGAGAGTCGCTCAGAACCTCCGTCAACTGCGGGATGAGTCTGTCGCAGATCGGCGAGTTCTCGTTCATCATCGCCTCGCTCGGATCTACCCTCGGCGTGACGGCAAGCTTCCTCTACCCGGTCATCGTGGCCGTGTCCGTGGTCACGACGCTCACCACGCCGTTCTACGTCAAGAACTCCGATCGGCTGTATCGCCTGCTCGTCCGCTTGCTTCCGCAGCCTGCGCTCGACATGCTGAAAAAGCGTGCCGAAGGAGACGCCGACGAGGAGGAGTCGAACACGAGCCTGTGGGCGGGATGTCTCAAGCGCTGGGTGCTCAAGGTCGGCCTCGTGGTGTTGGCGGGAGTCGCGTCGGTGGAGATCCTGGCGGGTATCGCCATGCCGTTTTTGGCGCGGTTCGTGCCGGTCGAGTTCAGCGGCTGGACGATGATGATTCTCTGCGTCTTTATCACGGGGCTGTTCATGTCGAACTGCTTTCATTTCGGCCCCGGCGACGAGTTCAACATCCTCTGGGTCAAGCGGCGGCGCAGTCATTTACCGCTTTCCCTGCTTGTGGTCGTCGCGATAATCATTTCGACCGGGGTGATCCTCTATATCGCGTACGCCTCTGACATTCGCGGAACCATCCTGCCCTACGTGCTCGCATTCGTCCTGACTGCCCTGCTTACGCGATCGAAGGTGGTCAACTCGTGGTTTCTGCGGCTCGAAACGAGCTTTATCGGCAACCTCAACGAGAACATCCTCGCGGAGCGTCGCGAGAACCTAAGCGACGAGGAGCACATCAACTGGGTGGAGCGCCATCTGTTCGTGACCGAGGTCGAGGCGTCGCGCATCCGCAGGCGCCGCATCGCGCCGGTCACGAGGGCGATCCGCTATGTCCGCTCCGGCGGCGAGACGACCGAGCCGCACGTGGAGCGCTCTCCCGACTTCATGTACGGCATCGCCCACGGCCTCGACCTGCTTGCGATCGAGCGGGACGGCGAGCGCATCGCGGGCTCCGCCATATCCCGTTTGGACAAATCCGAGCTTGTTCGGCGCATCAGCGATCCGAACGATCCGCTGTGCATCCGCGAGGGCGACCGACTGACGTTTCTCGGCGTCGAGGACGAGGTGGACTCCTACCTTCAAAGCCTCATGAAAGAGGACATGATCGACGAAGAGGACGCGGTGAGCGTGTCGCTTGAGGAGTACTTGACGAGCCATCCGACCGCGCTCGACGCCATCTGCTACTCGTTCGAGATCGACGCGATGGCTCCGTTTGCGGGCAAGACCATCGCCGACACCGACTTCAAGTCGAACTACGGCAGCGTGGTCGTGGCGATCGAGCACCGGTGGGTCATCAAGATGCGCCCCTCGCACAACACCCGCCTTGAGGTGGGCGACCGCCTGTGGCTCGTGGGCAAGACGGAGCTTGCCGACGCGCTGATCGTGAAGGCGGATGCCCAGGTGATCGACCAAGGGCCTTCGAGCGACCCGTTGTCGTGCGAGTCGGCGGAGGACGGGG
>CAZBEP010000069.1:6345-8151 GCA_964490925.1 uncultured Eggerthellaceae bacterium
GCGGACGCGGGCGCGCCCGCAGAAGCCGATGTGGGGAAGCGGGAGGAGCGGTCCGATGGGCAGGCTTAGCGTGGGGGTGCTGTTGTCGGGCAGCGGCACGAACCTGCAGGCGATTCTTGATGCGTCGGCTCGGGGGAGCATCGACGCGGAGGTCGCACACGTCGTGTCGTCGCGGCCGGACGCCTACGGCATCGAGCGCGCGAAGGCTGCGGGCGTACCCGTGACGGTGCTCGACCGCGCCGCCTACGCGGATCCGCAGGAGGCCGACGGACGCATCGTCGCCGCCCTGCGCAACGCGGGTGCGGACTACGTCGTCATGGCCGGGTACATGCGCAAGGTGACGCCCGTGGTGCTCGAGGCGTTCCCCGACCGCGTGCTCAACCTGCATCCGGCGCTTTTGCCCTCGTTCCCGGGGGCGCATGCGATCGTCGACGCCTTCGAGGCGGGCGTGAAAGTCACGGGCGTGACCGTGCATTTCGCCAACGAGGACTACGACAAAGGCCCGATCATCGCGCAGGAGCCCGTGCGGGTGGAGGAGGGCTGGACGCTTGGCGACCTCGAGGCCGCCATTCACGAGGTCGAGCACGAGCTGTATCCGCGCGTCATCGGCTGGGTCGCCGAAGGTCGCGTGTCGGTCGATCCGGACACGCGGAAGGTGCGCATCGCGCCGCGCGGCCGCGCATAGCCGCGCCCCTTCGTTCGCGCACACGCGCCGCCCCAAACGTGGTAGCATCGCATGCGGCAACGCGGCGTTGCGCTTCGTGCGGTGCCGTACCGGCGGGACCTCGACGCAGGTCGCCGCCGCCGTCTTGGCCGGCACTGCGTGCCGTACCGGCGGGCGAGAGAACGGGCGAAAGGGGCCTCAATGAACATCGAGACGTTGCAGTCAATCATCAAAGACCTCGAGGCGGGGCGCGTCCCGGCGCTTTCCGCACAGGACTTCCCATGCTTTTCGGCGGAAGCGCTCGCGGGCAACGAGCACGTTGCGCCGGCGTACCTCGATACCGTTGCCGCGTCGCTGACGGCGGCCGACATCCCGACGTTCGAGCGCGCGATCCGCGCGATCGGTGAAGGCGATCTGGCATGGATCGGCTTCAAGGCGGTGTGGGACGCGTCGCTCGCGCAGGAGAACTCCGACAACGAGGTCACGAAGAAGTACGGCGACGTGGGCTCTGCCGATGGCGATCCGCTCGTGTTCTTCTGCAACGACGCGAAGGAGATCGTCGCGTCGCGCGAGCCGTCGCCGCGAGACGTGTTCCAGATGAAGGACGTCACGCGCGGCCCGTCGATGCACAACGAGCAGTTCGAGGGACTGGCCTGGCTTTCGGTGCCGCTTTTTCACAACGTGCGCGTGTGGTTGCTCGGCGCTTCCGATGCTGCGAGCGAGGTCGCGGCGCTGGCGGATCACGTGGGATTCGACGTAACCGTCGTCGACTACGACGAGGCTTATCTGAACGAGAGACGCTTCCCGCGCGCTGAGCGCATCGCGCTTCCCGGCGGCGATTTCGACGGGCTTTTCGACTTCAAGGCGGCTCCCGAGGACTACGTGTGCGTGCTCACGCGCGGCCACATGTTCGACCCCGAAGGGTGCGTGTGGGCGACGGGTCACGGCGTCCACTACGTCGGCATGATGGGCTGCGCGGGCAAGAACGACCGCGTCCGCGAGCTGGTGCTCGCCGCCGGGGTGAGCGAGGAGGACTGGGCTCGCGTGAAGCGCCCGATCGGGCTGCCCTTCGGCGCGAAAACGCCGGCTGAGCTCGCGATCGCGATCGTCGGCGAGCTCGTGGACGTGCGCTACAAGCAGCG
>CAZBEP010000070.1:0-8131 GCA_964490925.1 uncultured Eggerthellaceae bacterium
CCTCGCCGCTGCGCAACTACCTGTCGATCGGCTGCAACCACTGCGACGATCCGGGATGCATGCAGCACTGCCCGACGGGCGCCTACACGAAGCGGGAAGAGGACGGCATCGTCGTCCACAACAAAGACGTCTGCGTCGGCTGCCGCCTGTGCGCGTGGGCGTGCCCCTACAACGTGCCGTGCTACGACGAGGAAGCCGGCGTGATGGACAAGTGCGACCTGTGCTACGAGCGTCAGGCGGAGGGGCACGAGCCCTACTGCGTCGAGAGCTGCCCGCTTTCGGCGATCAGCGTCATGGACGCAAGCGAGGTGCCGAGCGACTACCAGCGCGGGGTCGACGGCTACCCGGATGTGGCGCTGACCGGCGCGAACATCTACGTCAAGCTGCCCGCCGTCGTCGACCAGGTAAGGAGGTAGCGCCATGAACGAGATGCCCCTGCTCGTATTCACGATCCTCGAGCAAACGGCCGTCGGCGCTTTCGTCGCGCTCGTCGCCATGCGCCTGGCCGGCAAGACCGACCGCTCCGTCGGGTTCAAGGCGGGGATGACCCTGTTCGCCCTCGTCGTCGTCGGCATGATCGCGTCGCTGTTCCACCTCGGGCAGCCGATGCGCGCGATGAACGTGCTCGCAGGCATCGGGTCGTCGTGGCTGTCGCGCGAGATCCTGTTCATCGGGCTGTTCGCGGTCTGCGCGCTCGTCTGGGCGCTGCTTGAGAAGTTCGACAAGGCCGGCGCGGCGAAGGCGTTCGGCGTGATCGGCGCGGTCTTTGGCATCGCGGCCGTCGTGAGCACGGCGGCCGCCTACATGCTGCCCGGAGTGCCTGCGTGGGACTCCGCGCTCACGCCGGCCCAGTTCGTCCTTACGGCGGTTGTGTGCGGCATCCCGCTGTACGGCGCGCTGTCTGCGGCGTTTACCGGGTCGAAGAAGGCCGCCGTGTGGTGGGTGGTGTTCGCGGTGCTGCTCCTCACGCAGATCGCGATGCGGTACGTCTTTTTTTCCGACATCGTGTTGCTGATCGACTCCGTGTAGCGCGGAGGCGCTGCGGCGCCGAGGCGCGACGGTCGGGGCGCGGGCGGCCTGCTGCGGCGGGTCGCCCGCGCGTGCGTGATGTCGGGGAGCGGGGGGCGCTGCCCGCGCGTGCGTGCGCATGCAAATTGATGGCCTTGCGGGTACAATAGCGACAGACGAGCGGAGGGCGCTGCCGGCGCCTGCCTTCCGCAGGCGGCGCCGGACGAATGCGAGAGACGGGGCGAAAGGCGCGGGAAGGCGCAGTGAACCAGCCGGCGGCACATCTCATCACGTTGCTGTGCGCGATGATCGCGAAGGCCGAGAAGGGCTTCGAAGCCTGCCTGCCCAAGGACTGCTCGCTTCTCGCGTACCGCGTCCTCGCACAGCTGTCGCTGCCTGAAAGCGATCGTATGCGCGCAGGCGAGCTTGCCCGCGCGCTCGTTGCGCGCCCGACCGACGTCGATGCCGCCCTCGCGTCGCTTGCGGAGCGGGATCTCGTCGCTCACGGCGAGGGCGCATACGCCGCGACGGCATTGGGATCGGTGCGCGCACGCGAGGCCGACGCGCGGATCGGCGAGTTCATAGAGGGCGTGTGCGAGCCGCTCGGCGTTCTCGACTGCATCAGGGCGCGCGACATGCTCTATGCGATCCTCGTCAAGCCGGGGACGTTCTTCGCGTATCGAGCCACCTCGCTTGCGGAGGGAAGGCCGGTTCCCATCCCCTATTGCGTGACGGCGGTGTGCGTGCTGTCCCAGGCGGTCGGCGCGGCCACCAAGTCCGGCGCCGACCTCTCACTTACCGATTTCCGCATCTTGCTCGAGCTGTACCCGAAGCGCCGGGGCGTCGAAAAGCGCCTGCGCGCCAAAGAGCTCGTAGGCTATCTGCGCGTCGGACGCTCATATGTGTCGACCGCGTCGGCGCGGCTTGTGGAGCGCGACCTCATCGAGCGCATCCCCGATGAGCGCGATGCGCGCGGGGTGCTCTTCGCGCTCTCGGAGGCGGGAGAGCGCGTCGTGCGCGACGTCGGCGACGACGTGCTCTCGCTTGTAAGCGGTCTCATCGAGCGGCGCGAGACGGACTTCTCCCAGCTTCTGCGCATCATGCGGCTCCTCATGAAAGGGACGGATCAGGCTCTTGCCGCCGTGCGGGAGGAGGCGCGATGAGCTCGGTGGGGCGCGAGGCGGGCGCGGCGGCATCCGGGGGAGCGCGCGATGACTCGCGCGAGCGCGTCGCGTGGCAGGCGTGCTCGGTGAACTGCGGATCGCGCTGCGCTTTGCGCCTTCATGTGCGCGACGGGAGCATCCGCTGGGTCGAAAGCGACACGCGTCCCGAGCGCGAGGGAGCCCCGCAGATGCGGGCGTGTTTGCGAGGACGCTCGCTGCGCTACTGGCTCGGCGCGCCGACGCGGCTCGACTACCCGCTGCGGCGCGTGGGACCGCGAGGGTCGGGGGAGTTCGAGCGCGTCTCCTGGGACGAGGCGCTCGGCGAGGTCGCCGCGCAGCTTGCGCGCGTGATCGCGGAACACGGCAACGAGGCCGTCCTGTGCAGCTACGCGACCGGCCTCTACCCGATCAGCGGCTCTCCTTTCGAGCGTCTGCTCAACTGCCTCGGCGGGCACCTCGGCGTCTACGGCGACTACAGCTGCGCGCAGCTCCAACAGGGCATGACCTACCTCTACGGCGACGACGGCTACTGGACGGGCTCGGTGCTCGGGGAGGCCGCCAACGCCGAGCTCGTCGTGCTGTTCGGCAACAGCCCCGCCGACACGCGCATGGGCGGCGCGGGCGCGGGGTGGGAGTTCGCCCGCGCGCGGGAGCGGGGGCGCTTCAAGGTGATCTCTATCGATCCGCGTCACACCGAGACGATCGCCGGGCACGGGGACGAATGGATCCCTATCCGCCCGGGGACCGACGCGGCGCTCGTGGCGGGCATCGCGTATGCGCTCATCACGGAAGGCCGCGTCGATCAGGCATTCCTCGATACGTACTGCGTCGGCTACGACGAGTCGACCCTTCCCGCCTCGGCGCCCCGTAATGCGAGCTACAAGTCCTACGTTCTCGGCGAGGGCGGCGACGGCGTGCCGAAGACGCCGGAGTGGGCGAGCGCGATCACGGGCGTGCCCGCGCGGCGCATCGCTTCGCTCGCACGCGAGATGGCGTCAGCCTCCCCGCTGTTCGTCGCGCAGGGATGGGGCGTCCAACGCCACGACAACGGGGAGGCGGCCGCTCGCGCGATCGCGCTTTTGCCGATACTGACGGGCAATATCGGGCTGCCGGGCACGAACTCGGGGTGCCGCGAGCGCTTCCTCCCCTTCGTCGTGCCGGAGGATCCGGTCGGGGACAACCCCGTCGCCGTGCGGATACCGGCGTTCTGCTGGCTCGAGGCGGTCGATCGGGGCGCAGATCTTACGGCGGGCAACGCCGGCGTGCGCGGCGCGGATCGGCTGCGCACGCCCGTGAAGCTGATCGTCAACCATGCGGGCAACTGCCTGACGAACCAGCACGCCGACGTCAACCGAACCCATGACGTGCTCTCCGACGAGTCGAAGTGCGAGTTCATCGTTTGCATCGACGTCCACCTGACCGATTCGGCGCGCTACGCCGACATCGTGCTGCCCGACGTCGCCCGTGCCGAGCAGGCCAACCTCATCTCGACCGGCAACGCCGACGTGGTGCGCGGGCTCGTGCGCGGCGAGGACTGGGGCGCGCGGCGCGCCGACCGCCGCACCGCGTGGGAGATGGCCGACGAGCTTGCGGCGCGGCTCGGCGTGCAGGACGCCTTTCGCGCAGGGGGCGCCTCCTCCGACGAGGTGGCGCTCGCCCGGCACGCCGAGGCGACCGCCTCGGACGAGAGGCTGCCGTCGTTCGACGCGCTTGATGCCGCGCACCTGTGGCGCGAGCCCTACCGGGGCGACCGCGTGGCCTACGCGGCGTTTCGGGCCGACCCCGCCGCCTTCCCGCTGCCGACGCCCTCCGGCAAGGTCGAGATCTACTCCGAGCGCCTCGCACGCATCGCCGAACGCTTCTCCTACGCGCCCGACCAGGAGATACCGCCGATCCCCCGCTACGTGCGCGAAGGGGAGGGCGTCGATTCGCCGCTGAGGGAGCGCTTTCCCTTCCAGCTGATCGGCTACCACTGCCGGCAGCGGACGCACTCGTCGTTTGCCAACGTGGAGGAGCTTAACGCGGTCGCCGCCCACGAGATGCAGATGAATCCGATCGACGCGCAGGATCTCGGCGTCCGCAACGGGGAGCGCGTCCTCGTCGAGAGCCTGCGCGGCGCGATCGTCATCGCGGTGCGGGTCACGCCGCGCATCATGCCGGGCGTGCTTGCCGTCCCGCAGGGAGCGTGGCATCGGGCGGACATGGGCGGCGATCGCATCGACTACGGAGGCTGCATCAACACGCTTACCTCCGCGCGTCCGACGGCGCTCGCGCGGGGCAACGCGCAAAACACCGTCCTCGCGCGCGTGAGGCGGATCGGCGAAGGAGGGGCGCGCCTGCATGGCGAAAAGACCGGATAGGGGCTTTCGCCCCGATGTGCAGTACGGGTTTTTGCTCGACCAGCGCAGGTGCACCGGCTGCAAGACGTGCGAGATCGCCTGCAAGGACTTCCACGACCTGCCGGGCGAGCTGGCATTGCGCACGGTGCTCGAATACGTGGGCGGAACCTGGCGCGCCGACGGCGAGGGCGCCTGGACCCAGGACGTGTTCTGCTACCACGTTTCGACGTCGTGCAACCACTGCAGCAATCCCGTCTGCGTGCGGTTTTGCTTGGGCGGGGCGCTTGCGAAGGGCGACGGCGGACTCGTTTCGATCAACCCGGCCCTCTGCGTCGGGTGTCAGTCGTGCTTGGTGGCGTGTCCCTACCACGCGCCGCGTTTCGACGACGTGCAGGGCGTGGCGGTGAAATGCGACGGCTGCGTCGAGCGCCTGCGTGCCGGCCGCGGGCCGATCTGCGTCGAGGCGTGCCCGCAGCGGGCGCTGTCGTTCGGGCCGTACGCCTCGCTTGCGGACGACCCCGAGGTGGTGGCCGCCGTCGCGCCTCTGCCCTCGCCCGAGTTCACGCAGCCGAACCTTGTCGTGAGACCCTGCGTCGAGGCGCGGCCGGTCGGGGACTCCGAGGGGCGCATCGCAAACCTGCGGGAGGCGTGAGGCTTCTTCGACGTGCTGCCCGTCGCTTTGCCCCGCCTCCGTTCGCGCCTCGCTTGCAGTCCGCCCTGCTGTTCCGTTCGCATCCCCTCGCCCCTTGCGTATTCCATGAAGCCGCTCCGTCTGGGGCGGCGTGCGAAGGCGGCAGCGGGCGGCGGGGTGCTACACTTTTCCGTCGGCGGCGAAGGCTAAAGCGCACAGCCGCCTTGAGGCGACGGCAAGGGAAGGTCCATGGCAGACTACATCGAAGGGAAGCGCCCGATCATCGAGGCTCTGCGCGTCGGCATGCCGATGAAGCGCATCCTCATGGCGGACAACCTGCGGCGCGACGGCATGGTCGCCGACATCGAGCGCAAAGCCCGCAGACACAACGTGCCGATCGTCAAGACATCGCGCAAGAAGCTCGACTCCATGTCGCAGCTCGAAGGGCAGGGGCGCGACAGCCACCAGGGCGTGATCGCCGAGACGCTGCCCTTCCCGTACGTGGGGACGCGCGACATCACCGATGCCGCCGAGCGTTACGCCGCCGAGCACGACGGCCGCGCGCTCGTCGTGCTCATCGACCACGCGACCGACGCGGGCAACCTCGGAGCCGTCGCGCGCAGCGCCGACGCCGTGGGGGCCAGCGGGATCATCGTTCCCAAGAAGCGCGCTGCCCAGGTGACGGCCGCGACGTACAAAAGCTCCGTCGGCGCGGTCGCGCACGTCCCCGTCGCCCAGGTGGCGAACCTCGTCCAGGCGATCGAGCGCCTGAAGAAGGAGGGCTTCTGGGTTGCCGGCGCATCCGAGAAGGCCGAAGGCGATATCTGGGACGCCAACCTCAAAGGAAAGATCGCGCTTGTCGTGGGCAACGAGCACGAGGGCATCTCGCGCCTTGTTCAGGAAAACTGCGACTTCTTCGTGAGGCTGCCGCAGTTCGGCCACGTCGAGTCGCTCAACGTGGCGCAGGCGGCGACCGCCTGCATGTACGAGTGGCTGCGACAGAACATGTCTGCGGCCGCCGGACGGCGCTAGAAGCGCCGTCGAGCTGCTCTGTTGCCGTATAATTGTGCGCCGAGGCGCTTGCGCTGTGCGCGGGCATGGCGTAGGGGGAAGAGCCGCAGGGATACGACGTGAAAGGTCTTTCGGAAATCGCATGATGGACATCGACGAGAACGCCATGCGCGACCTTGCCGACATCGTATCGTCGGCCGACAAAGCGCCCGAAACCTTCGAAGAATACCTTAACGGCTGCGCAGGCGAGGTGGGAGACCTCGTCAACGAGTTCATCCCGCAGGGAACCCACCCCGACATGGATCGCTACCTCTACGACCCATTGTTGCGGTACAGCGAAAACGGCGGCAAGCGGCACCGTCCGCTCATCTGCTTTGCCGCGTGCGCGGCCGTCGGCGGCGACATGCGCCGGGCCGTGTCGTCTGCCGCCGCGATCGAGCATTTCCACAGCGCCGCGCTTATCCACGACGACATCGCCGATGAGGCGGAGCTTCGCCGCGGCAAGCCGTGCCTGCACCTGAGCGAGGGGCTTGGGCTTGCGATCAACATGGGCGACCTTGCGCTGTCGCTCGTAAACGGCACCGTCGCGCACGACCCGCTGCTTGACGATGCGACGAAGGTGCGCGTGGTGACCGAGCTTATAGACATGACGCGCCGCACCGTAGAAGGCCAGGCGCTCGACATCGGCTGGGCTCGCGACGGCCGCTACGACCTCACGCCGGAGGACTATCTCGTCATGGCGACGCACAAGACCGCCCACTACTCGGGAGCGGTGCCGCTCGCCATCGGGGCGATCGTCGGCGGCGGAACAGAGGCGGAGGTCGAGGCGTTGCGCAATTACGGGCTCGACACGGGGCTCGCCTTCCAGATCCAGGACGACCTGCTCAACCTTGTCGGCACCGAAGAGGCGACGAAGAAGGACTTCCGCAACGACATCACCGAAGGGAAACGGACGCTTGTCGTCGTGCATGCGCTCCACGCCGCAGGCGATGCCGACCGTGCGAGACTCATCGACATCCTCTCGTCGCGCGAGAAAGACCCCGCCGTGCTTGCCGAGGCGGTCGACATCATGGAAGCCTCGGGCGGAATCTGCTATGCGCGCAACTACGCGGAAAACCTCACGAGCATCGCCAAAAACCGCCTCATCGATATGGTGAAGCCCTCGCCTGCGCGCGACCTCCTGCTTTCTATGGCGGACTGGTTTGTGTCGAGACTGCGCTGATCGGCCGACCGGCGCAGTCGGCTGTGCGCCACAAAGGCTCGCTGTCGCGACTGCGATCCCGGGGAGCAGCCGCGCTCCCCGCAGAGGCGACGGCGAGGCGCTGCGCCGATTTTTCGGGACGCGTCCGACGCGCCCTGGCAAACGATAAGATGCGAGTTCAGAACGCGATTCTGGGAGGTTTCGGGAGTGTCTGGACGGCGTTCGGGGGCCGGGGCTGTCGGATGGCCGTCGCATGACGAGGCATAGGGATCCCTGGCGCAGGGAGGATCCTTCCGTGAGCCTTGCGTGTCGGCAATTCGGGTGCTCTGTGGCGAAACCGTGACGATTTCCCGATAATATGAGCGAAACAGGCTCAGATCTCTTTCCGGTCGCTTGCATTCGGTTTCCTGGATGCTATGATTACCCACTGTTTAGCACTCCGGCAAGGTGAGTGCTAGCACGGGGCGGCCGAGAGTGCTTGCCGACTGTTCCGCAGCTAGTGCGCAAGCCGGTTCCAAACGCGGACTACAGGAAAGGAAGGATCGATCATGAACCTCAAGCCTTTGGGCGACCGCGTGATCATCAAGCAGGACGAGGCCGAGGAAACGACGGCGGGCGGGTTGGTCTTGGCTCACGACGCCAAGGAGAAGCCGCAGACGGGCATCGTGCTCGCGGTGGGCGAGGGCAAGCTCGACCGCGACGGCAACTTCGTCAAGGTTCCGGTGAAGGAAGGCGACAAGGTCATCTACGGCAAGTACGGTGGAACCGAGGTCACGGT
>CAZBEP010000071.1:0-1238 GCA_964490925.1 uncultured Eggerthellaceae bacterium
GGATATGCCGCACGATAGGGAGGCGCCCCTCAAGGAAGGCGCGCAGAACCGTCAGCAGCCGAAAGCGGGCGGGGCAGCCGCACGCCGCAGCGGCAGCAACCGAAGGCGGGCAGGACGGGCAGGCGCGCGGCGTCAGACGCGCGGAATCGGCAGCAACCGAGCGCAGTCGGACGCACGGTGCGCGGCGTCACTCGTCCTCGGGAAGCACGACGATCGCCTGGCTCCCCACTGCCTCGTACACCGCCTCGACCGTGGAGGCGTCGTAGGACACGGTGCCCTCCAGCGGGTCGCTCATCACGTATGCGTCGGCGTCCGCGTCGTAGCCGCAGAGCACGAGGCAGTGTATGGTGTCGAAGAGGTAGTACGTGCGCCCCTCGTACGTCTGCGACGCGTAAGCCGCGTTCGGGTACGCCATCCCGATGGTGCCGTACACCACCACCGGCACGCCCGCCCCGACGTAATCGAGCAGCGACCCGAACTCCGCGCCCGTCACGTCGCGCGCAACGAGGTCGGAGCCCTGCGCCTCAAGATAGGCGTTCGCCGTCGCCGTCAGACCCGGCGCCGCGATGGAGTGGCCGTACGAGGTGTGCGGGTCGCCGAGGAACGCCGTGACGAAGTCGGTGGAACTCGTCGGCATCCAAGAATCCGCGATCTCGGTTTTCGAGAGCTCGAATCCCCAGTACGAAAGCGCGTTGGTGAGCGACACGGACTCGCACCCGGTGGGAAGCTCGGGGTTCTGCTGCACGGCGGGGACGTCGAGCGCAGGCACGCTCGAAACGCCGTCCCACGAGAAGGCGGCGTCCGACCCGTCCGACTCGTCCGACTCGCCCGCATCGTCCGCGCCGTCCGTCTCGCCCGACGACTGGCCGGACGTCGGGTCGTCGGAGGCCGCAGTCGAGGCGGAAAGCTGGTCGCCGGACGTCCCGCCCGGCATGACGAATACCGCGACAAGCGCGATGAGCACCACCACCGCGAGCGCGACGGCGGCTCCCGTAACGGCGCGGGGGGTGCGGCGCCGGTAAGTAGGCCGGTAAGTAGAGAGGCCGTCGACGGGGTGGACGCGCACCTCCATGTCGTTTGTCCGCATGGTCTTTCGCCGGTGCACGAGACCTCCTTCCGCCTCCGCGCCTTCTCGTCGATGCAGCGACCCTCGGGAAACGCCGATCAAACCATTCCGTCCGCCTCCGCCGCCGTCAGTCGGTATGCATTATACGCGAGAGCCGGCGGCGCCCGACGGC
>CAZBEP010000071.1:1338-8073 GCA_964490925.1 uncultured Eggerthellaceae bacterium
GGGGGGGGCGAAGGCTTGCTTACATGCTGGAATGCGAATATGGAATCCTCAAGCAGGTCGAGGACTGGCGAGCCGGCAGGCTTGAGACCTACGGCATCGACGAGGTGAGTGAGATGCTTGGCCTGGACGATTAGCTCACGTGCTCGTCGTCGAGGCGACGCATCGGCGCGAGGCGCACCGCCGGAGCCGCCCGGCGCGAGGCGGCTCCGGCGTGCTGCAAGAGATTTAAGCCCGAATCCCCAATGAACCGCGAAGGGCGTCCACGCGCTGCGAGCGACTGCGGTTTTTGGCCGCCGCCCTGACGACGAACGCCGCCGCGACGACACCCAACCCGATGACCAGCCACGCCCACCGGGGAAGCCCGCCGCCGGCCATGGGCAGGGTGAAGAGGCTCGCGTTCGTGATGTTGTAGCCGACATCGAGCCAGTAGCTCTCGTTGTCGTAGGCGTAGGACGGGGCAGTCGTGTCCGTCGAACTCGACGCGTCGCTGCTAAACGGGATGACGATCGTTATCGCATCGGCCAGAAGCGAGTTGCCCGAGGTCGATCCGGTCTCGGTGAGACGATAGGTTCCGGGTATCAGGTTGCTATAGGTCAGAGACCCGCCCGAACCGGTGTCGTTGCTGATGTTTTCTCCTGAGATGGTAGACCACGCGACCCAATCGGCATCCTCGCCCTCAGCGCCTTCATCGGGTTCGTTCATGAGCAGCTCGAGGGTGAAGGTCACCCCTTCGAGCCCGCTGCCGTCCTCGTCGGTCTTGGCGATTTTAATCGAACCCCTGAGCGGCACGAAGCCGCAGTCGTTGTGAAGCGAGACGTAATCCGCATGGCTCTGGGTCGGCGTATCCGGTATCGTTATTCCCTCCACGATGGCAGACGAAAGCCAGTACCCGCTCCCCCCAGTCGCAGACTCGGTGCCGTCCGGCCGGTTCACGTAGCGCCCAGTCGCATCCGAATCGATCGTGTCGTCGTCCCCCGCATCCCGATCCGCGACCTCGTAGGCGCCGAGCGGGAACTCATCGGTGCTGAACACGACGGCGTAGGTACCCGCCGGAAGCCCGCCGAAGTAGTAGCCGCCATTTCTGGTGGCCGTGGCGGTGATGGTGTAGCTCACATTGTCTATCGATGCGATAAACGTCGTTGTCACATCGTCATCGCCGATCTGGGTCGTGACGTATATCGGCACGTTTGAGTCGTTCGCAACGTAGTCACCCTCAGTTTCGTCCCATACGGAGTCCGGCACCACCGCCTCGTAGCCGCCGCTCCTACCAGAACGCATGAGCGTGACGGTGAAGCCGTCGAAGTTCGGGGTATCGTTCGCCTCATCAAGGCCGTAGAGCGACTTCGCTGAATCAGGAATGGTGATGCCGCCGACCGTCGTGTAGCCGTCCGCAGTGCTGCCAACATCATCGTTTTGCACCCCGTCGTCGTTGGCATCCACCCAGGCGAGGCCGCCTATGGCGCCGCCTGTGACGGTGAGGACGATCTTGACGTCGAACTGGAGGTCGTTGATGTAAAGCTCATCAGGCAGAGGCGTTCCGTCTGCAGTCACGATGCCGCTGCCGTCATTCTCGCCCGCAAGCGCGCCCGTCCATTCGCCATCGGGGTCGTTGGCGAGCTTGTTGAAGCGCAGGTAGTACTCACCGGTGCCGTTGCCCGACGCATCCTTAACCTCAACCACCGTATAGGTTATGTCAACCTCCTGTGTTTGCGTGTACTCTCGATCCGTCCCATCTGTTATCTCGATGGTATCAAAGTAGTAGAGCAGCGTTCTGATGGTGATCTCGGCTCCATCTTCTACAGAACCTATCAGCGTCCCAGTTCCCGCCTGCGTACCGTCGCGGTAGTACAGCGTAATTGATGCCCCCTGCACCACTACGTGTTCACTCGCCTTTTTCCACGCGGCGGTGACGTTGGTGGTGTAGTAGACGGAATTGTCGGTGGCGTAGTAGCCGGAGTTGCTACTGGTCGCGTCGCTGGAGTCGAGCTCATCGTAAGAGGAGGTCTGACCGTTCACGTCGTAGGCAAACGAGCCGTCGCCATTATCCGCCGCCACGTCCAAGGTAAGCAGATCCCCGTTGAGGGAGCCATCGAGGTTTTGCACCTCTATTTCCACCGTGTAGTCGCCCCGCTCAATCATGATTATCTTGTAATCGGTGTTGTAGCGACCGTCCTCCAAGATCCAGTAGTAGGAGACGATGTAGGCGCGACTGGTGGAGGTATCCGAGTAGAGCGGTGTCTCGCCGCGCCACTTGGCCCGATCAATATCGCCTTCGCTTCCGCTTCCGGTCACGTTGACGGCTGCATCCGCCTTGATGTAGTAGTTGCCGTCTGCATAGTAGTAATAGTCCCCGTCGGTGCCAGCCGTTGGGTATGCCGCCACACCGCCATCTTGCGTATCGATCTCAGCCGCCCATATCTCGGTATTGACGATGGCGTCCTTTGAGGCCGTATGGTTTGACTCCTCTGTAGTCACGTCATAGTAGCCGTTTACCTGGGTGGTCGTACCCGTCTCGGTCGGCCAGTACCGAGAGATGCTCTTCGACCATATCTCGCTATCGTCAATGCCCATAACCAAGTCGTCCACAAGCTCATCCACCATGGCGAACTCAACATCATCGCGGTGGTCATAGGTTTCGCCGGAGCTGATGGTTTGGTTGTCCCCTGCCTCAATACTCATATAGGCGATCAGGCGGATGGGTCGCTGGGCGGTCGTGTTGTTGTAGGTTGCCTGGATGCCGAACCAGTCCATGCCGGGGCTTTCGGTCGTGCCCGTGGAGGCTGCGCTGTCTATCGAGACGGTTCTTCGCGTCGTGGTGATATTGCCACTAGAATCCGTCGTCTCGCTCGGCGCGCCCTCGCCGTCGACGGTGTCGCCGGAGTTGACGAGGTGCACCCACTCGGTGGCACTCGTCACCGTAAAGTCGGTCGTGATGTCGCGCACAGTGTCGTAGGTGAGCTGCCCGCCGGCGTTGTCGCCTCCGCTTCCTGCCGCATCCCAGCTTACCTCGGTATCGGAGCGCACGCCGTAGCTGTCCCAGGTATAGCCGCTGTCCCAGGTCTCCAGCATGGCGGTCGAGGTGGAGACAAGCGAGTAGGCTTTCACAAGATCTGCCACCTCATCGCTGCCCCACTCAGACGCACTCGCCTCCGCGAACACGGCAAGCTGCGGGTAACGCTCATCGGTATAGACCCAATCTGAGTTATCCGTAAACCCGGTAAAGCCGCTTGATCCGGGAGATCCCGTAAGGCCGGACAGGCCGCCGGAGGTGTCGGTGGTGAGCACGCCGGTGATATTGTTCCAGCTGTCGGTTGCTGAGCTGAGCTCATCCTCGCCTGTTACCCATTCGCGCATGGCGGTGGTCTGCTTATCGTAGTAGCAATCGGTGAAAGTACACCTGTTCGACACGCTTTTAGTATCCGAATAATCAAGAAAGCCTCCGACGGATTCAGGATTATTCATGTCAAGGGTAAAGTTTCCCACTTCCCCCGCCGCGTAACAGTTGGTGAAGGTGGTATATGAGATGCTGTTGCTCTGCGCTGCAGAAAATCCTCCCTGCCTTGTCGGTTCAGAACGCAGACCTACCAACACGGTGGAATAGCAATTCTCAAACACCCGAGGGTTCGTACTTGTACCGTCTCCGGCATCGAACGCGAAGCCTCCGAGAATCGCGTACCCCTCCAGCTTGCCGGAGGCATAGCAGTTCGTCACCTCGGCCAGCGGCAGACCTATGAACCCGGAAACCGAAACCGAACCGTACTGCTCATTGACGGCAAAACAGTTGTCAATATAGGCTGCCGCTCCGTTGCACGAAGCGAAGCCGGCGCTGTGCCCTCCGGTGCCGCACATCAGATTGTCCACGCTGTAGCAGTTTTGGAAGGTTCCCCACCATGCTTCCCGGTCGTCGTTATATCGTAAATAAGTAGGGCCTATCCCCATACAGAATCCGGCAAGGTGATCTGAGCCGGCGTACAGGAAGTTGCCCTCGGCGCTGCAGTTTGTCACGTACGGAACCATGCGTAAAAAGAAGGTGTCTGTTTCAACAGGCTCCTCTGTTCTATCCATCGTCAATTTCCCAAAGGGCGACACAACTCCACTAATCGAGTAAAACATCGAGTCAATAATATTCACGTTGTCAAGCCGCACGACCTTCCTGGAGGAATCGTTCTGCAAACGGTTCGTGCTCGTGAACAGCGAGCAGTGGTTACTTTCCACTGCCTGTATAAATTTCATCGTTACAAAGTCGAGATCCGTCACCGTGAAGCCCGCGTTGATACCCATCAGGAACACACATTGGGACGATGCCGTTGTCTGATAGTTTCCTAGGTTGTATATGGCATAGCCATCCCCGTCTATCGTGAGGGATTTGCCGTTGATACTGATGACCGACCAGCTGTGATCATCCCCGTTCATGTTGATGTTTCCCCCCAGGCGGATCGTATCACCGGAGGTGAAGTTATTCAGTGCGTAAAGAAGCTGCTCGCCGGAATACACCACCCATTCACCGCTCGTTGTTCTGGCGGGTCTACGTGTTGCCGACGTCGTCGTCGATCCAGAGGTGGAATTTGCGGTTCCGCCGCCCCACGCCCAGCCACCGTAGGCACCGGTGTCTCCGTCTGCGGTCCAAGAAAAGCCCGTATAACCTTTGTTCATCCATATGGTGTTGACGTAATCTATCCATGCCCCAGGGATAGTCAGTCCACCTGTAAAGGAACTGTCAGTGTAGTCTCTATTGCCCACAGTGGGAGTGTTCGCTTCCATGAATGCATCCATAGCCGCATCGATGGAGCCTCCTCCGTTATCGGAAAGCGTGGAGATCGCTGCGGCAGGAGCAGCCTGCTCGCTGCCCTCTACGATGGAGATCGCACCCAAGGAGGTATAGAGAACCGCAGTGTCTTCTGTCTCGTCCTCGGCGGCTTGTTCCTCTTGATAGGCAACTACTTCTTGGGCGTCGTCGACAGCCATGGCAGAAGCAGTACTTCCAAGCAGCTGGGATGAAAGCGCGGTCTCATCGCTTTTTTCTATCTCTACGGTATCGACTCCGTAGAGCTCACAGATTTCGTTATCAGGGTCGTGCTCGTGTGTGAAATCGCCGTAATAGTATGTGGTCTGGAGGGAGCTGATTCCGTCCACAGACTCCTCTTCCGTCACTTCAATGAGCTCGCGGCAGGTGCACTCAGCAGGCGAATACCATGGGCAGCTTACATCGTGCGCCCAGGGGTAGTTGTCCGCAGCAATGGGGCCGCCGTCCTCGCCGCAGGTGCAGCCCTCGGCCGGCTCGGTGTAGTACGGGCAGTCTGCGGCGTGATCTGGCCCGCGCTGGATGCTCTGCAACTCGCAAGTGCATACGACGGCGTCCGCCATGTAGTAGGGGCAGCCCGTCGCGTGATCGCTCGAGTACTCGGTACCGCCCACGCTGCAGGTGCACTCGGCGGCGACGGTTTCCTCGTCGGAGTCGGACTCCTCAGCTGCGTCCTCGGTCTCTCCTTGCACCGTTACTGTGACATAGGGATGGGCCTCAGCATAGATGTAGCCGCTAAAAGAAGCTGTGAGGGTGTATTCGCCCGCTACGTCAGCATCGTAGTCGCCCTCCCAGGTTACAGGTACGTCCACAATCACACCCGTGATGGCGCCCTCCTCGTCGCAGGCATACCAGGTGGCATCGCCCCCGTTGAGGGAGCCGTAGATGCGGTAGGCCGTCTCGCCCACTCCCTCGCCGTCCTCAGCAGCGTAGGTGATGGTATAGATCGCAAGATCGCCTGCGGCGTAGAGTTCGTCCGCGTCTGCAGGTACCACGTAGCCGTATTCGTAATAGTCGTAGTAGGAGTAGCCGTCAGACATGTCCACCTCGGGCTGGGTCTGCTCGAAGGTAGCCTCGGCAAGCTCTTCGTCGCTGAGCGACACGATGGCGCGCAGCGTGTCGGGCAGACCCGCGTCCTCAAGCGAGTCGCCCGCATTCAGGGTTGCGGTGGCCACCGGGCTTCGCCGCTCGAAGCGCTCGATGGCATCGCCGTCACCCTGGGCGAACACCGTGACAGTCAGCAGAGCCGTAAGACATACGGCAAGGGCCGCCAGGGCGACGCGGAAGGCAGTGGAATTGCGCACGCCCCTCCCTCGTCTGTTGCTCCGAACTCTCTTGCTCACTGTGGCAGCCATCTTGCTTCTCCTTGCTCGTGAAAAGGGCGGCATCCTGCTGTTGCACAGGATTTTTCCGCGTACGAATTTTCTATTTTACCAGACAGAAAGAGGATCATCCTCGGCGAATCTTCAAAAGGTTCAAAGGGGTTCAAAGGCGCTTCTTCAAGCCCGGTTGGTTGCGGCTCGTTAGACACTCGAACGGTGCGGGCATCCGTTTGCCGCCTCGTTGTCTTTCTCCCTGTCGCCCAGAATCTCTTCGCACCGATCAGCTTGGCGCTGCGGCGAATAAAGGCGAGGTGCCTCT
The DNA here is from genome assembly GCA_964490925.1 of uncultured Eggerthellaceae bacterium. GTDB lineage: Bacteria > Actinomycetota > Coriobacteriia > Coriobacteriales > Eggerthellaceae > CAZBEP01. Next base: position 7,781 of record CAZBEP010000071.1, read on the forward strand.
TTATGCCTCTTGGCAAGCGCGACCGGCGACTTACCGAAAGCGTCGTCGAGGACGCCGGCATCCTTGAGCGGCTCATTCGGCAAAAGGCGTAGGGCACAAAAGGCGTAGGGCGCCCGCTCCCTGTCCTTCTCGGAGCACGTGCGGGGCTCTTCCGAGCGCCCGGCGCGCCCGGCTTTTCGCCTGCGGCTCCAGCCGCCTTCCGCAATCGCCGGCTCTCGCGACTTGGCGGGACGCCCGCGCGCAGCCGCCGGCTCGCTCCTGCCCATGCCGCAGCCGCCCATGCCGCAGCCGCC
>CAZBEP010000072.1:0-8073 GCA_964490925.1 uncultured Eggerthellaceae bacterium
GTGGGCTTGTTGTTGTTCTCGTCCCAGCAGATGAAGCGCTGGTAGCGGCCTTCGTAGTCCCAGTACTGATTGATCCAGTCCGGGTCGCAGTCGGCCTCGGTGATCAGACGGCTCGTAAGCTCGATCCCGCCGGCGGCCTCCCACATCCAGCCTTTGTAGGTGCGCCCGTCCTCCTCTGGGTTCCACAGAAACGGGGCGTTGCTCCAACGGCGCACGAACAGATCGTCGTATGCCTCGTTGTCGATGACCCAGCGGATCATGCCGCACAAAAGCGCCATGTCGGTGCCCACGCGCAAGGGCAGCCAGATGTCCGCCTCCTTGCCCAGAGGCGTCATGCGCGGGTCGACCAGGATATGCTTGTAGGAGCGCTGCGCGATGTCGACCACGCCGCGGCAGGAGGAGTCGTAGTTGGAGTACTCGACGGCGGTCCCCCACTGCACGTACACGAGCGGCTGCTGTTCGACTTCCATCCACGACGCGGCGTTCTCGTCGGTCATGATGGTGGCGAAATGCCGAGGGCCTTTGCAGATCTGCTGGGCGGTGATGGAGTTGGGCGTGCCGAACAGGTTTTTGAACGATGCGTAGGGGGCCATGCAGTAGATGCGCGACGTGCCGCCCGCAGGGAACACCGACTCCCCGCCGTACTTCTCCACGATCTCGTTGAACTTCTCCCCGGCCTCGTCGAATGCTTCCGCGAGCGTGATGCGCTGCCAGCCCGGATCCTCCTCGCCTTTGGGATTGCTGCGCTTTTGGCAGTACCGCAGGCGGTCGGGGTGGTACAGCGCCAGCATCGACGACTGCGATTTAGAGCAGCAGTGCCCGCGGCTGTGGGCGCACTGCTCGTCGCCCTCCACGCGGGTGACGATGCCGTCCGTGACGGTCACCCACACCCCGCACTCGTTCTTGCCGCACGCGCGGCAGCAGGAGCGGATGTGCTGGACGTCTTGGCCCGAGCCCGAATCCTCGCCCTCGGCAAGAGCCTGGAAAGGCTCGGACGCGAACGACACCGAGGCCGCCAGGGCGGCGACTGCGGACGCCTTCACGAAGCTGCGACGCGTCAACGTTAGCTTTCCCATACCTTCCTTCCTTCTCTCCAGAGCTTGTCCGTGCGCCCTCCCCCTCCTCTCCTCGGTTCGGGAGGGCTCCAAGCGGCCTGCGGCTGCGACCTTCACTCACGCGAGGGGCCAGTCCTCACCACACGCTCACATCGGGCAACGACCGAGAAGCCTTTGGATGGCGCCATTCTACGAAGCGGCCGAGGGATACCTCTCGTGAGAAGCGAATGAGCGAAAGGTGGATTCATATCATCCTAAAAGGGGTATATTCGGGGGTACGTGGCCGTTTCGGATCGTAGTATCGTTTGCCGTAGACAGGCGCCTGCCAGCGGAATCGGCGGCGGCGCGAAGGCAGGAGCGGGATGAGCTCTCGAACCGAAAGGCGGGGTGACTCGACATGGCCGTAACGCCGTACCCGTCAAATCTCATCATCTTCGACATCGACGAGCGCGTTTTGGACAAGCCCTTGAAGCTTGCGCTGAAACGGTCGTGGACGCACATAAGCGACATGCTCGTGCGCTCGCACGCCGCAGAGCCTCACGCCGACCCCTGCAACTTCGTGCGCGTGATGGTCAAATACGGCGCTCGCCGCTACCTTGCGGCGGGGGACGAACAGGCAGACGCCCTATGGTCCGAGCGGATGGAGCAGCATCTGCTGAGCACGATGCGCAACATCTCGAACAACGCCATCGCCTTCAACCGACAGCAGCGCAACTCGAAGGAGCCCGAGCTTTCCCTCGACTACATGGAGATCTCGCTGGAGTCAGGGGCGCTCGTCCTCGAGTTCAGGCTCGACTCCAACGCGAGCCTGCCCGTCGAGTGCGCCCGGATAGCGACGCGGATCAGAACCGAGCTGGGATCGGGCGCGCTCGGCAGCCCCGAGCGCGTGAGGGTTCCCTCCACGCGCTCCTACGCCGACCAGGCCCTCGCGTGGGCCCAGGCCAAAGAGGCCGAAGAGGCCCGCCTTTCCCGAGAGCGGGAAGAGAAGGCGGCGGAAGAGGAGGAGGCGCGCAAGGCGGCGGAAGAGGAGGCCGAGGAGCGCTTCATGGAGTCCCCCGAGCTTTCCGCCCGCGTCAAGGACGAGGAGGATCGGCTTGAGGAGAAGGACCGGGCGACGAGCCCCTTGGAGGTCGCGCCCCTTTCTTCGGAGGAGTGGGAGGCGCTCTACGGCGTGAAGGACGCCGACTTCGCCATCGCCTACGACATCTGGGAGGTGGTATACCCCGACGGTTCCTCGAAGGAGTACGACCCCGAAGGCAGGCGGTTCATCGCAGAGGGGATCGCATGATCGAGCGCATCGCGTCGCATGAGGGGCGCATCGTCAAAGTCGAAGGGCCGGCGGCAAGCGGCAAGACCGAGGCCCTGGTGAGGCGCTGCCTGAACCTGGTCGAGCGCGGCGTCGCGCCCGAGTCCATTTTGGTCGCCACCCCCACGGCAAACGCTGCGGCCTTCTTCCGCCACCGGCTGGCCCGCGCGGCGGAAGAGCGCGGCGGGCGCGAGGCGGCCCTTCGCGTCGCCGTGATGCGAGCGGTCGAGGTGTGCGCCTCCGTTTTGGACGAGCCCGCAGCGCGGGCGCAGACCGGGCGCGCGCCCCGCATCCTCGCAGACGGCGAGTACCTTTTCTTGGTCGAGGACCTCAAGACGCTCGGACAGAAGAACCGGCGCCTCAAAAACATGCTGGACTTTTTCCGCGCGCAGTGGAGCGCCCTTGAGGACGAGCAGGATTGGCTGATCCCCGGGGAGGAGACCACGGTGCTTGCCCGCATGCGCGACATCATGCGCCTGCAGGGCACCATGCTTCGCGACGAAGCCCCCTACCTGTGCGCGCGCCTTCTGAAAAGCCCCCAGGGCGCCTCCCTCGCACCGCGCTTCGACTTCGTGCTCTGCGACGACTTCCACAACCTTTCCTACGCAGAGCAGACCTGCATGTGCCTGTGCGCGCGCACGCAGCTCGTCGTATGCGGCAACGCCTCGCATGCGACGCGGGCAAACACCGACTACCCGAACCCGAAGGGGTTCGACCGGTTCGACCGCACGCACCGGGGCGTGGATCTGTTTCGCCTCGCCCGCTCGTTCGGGCCGCCCGAGGCCGCGCGCATCAGCGCCGCCCTCGATGAGCAAGCGCAGACGGAAGAGGCCGCCTCGGCCGTACGCGAGGCGCACGGGGCGCGCGAGATCTTCGTCGCATGGGAGACCCCCGAAGAGGAGCTCGCCTCCCTCGCCTGCATCGTCGAAGCCTGGTGCGCGCACGCAGAGGACGCGCGCGCCTCGGACGTGTGCGTCGCCGTGCCCACCAAGCGCTGGGGCGTGCTCGCCCGAAAAGCGCTCGAGGCGCGCGGGGTGCCGGTGTCAGACGCGGGGCTGGGGCTGGGCTTGGGGGGAGACCCGCGAGCCGAGGGGCGCCACGACGCGATCAGCGCCTACGCCCGGCTTCTTCTGGCGGCTGACGGAAAGGACATGGTCGCGTGGCGCATATGGGGCGGCCTCGACCATGCCCTTACCAACAGCGACGTGTGGCGCTTTGTCTACGACGCCGCCCTTGCCGAAGGCATGCCCCTTTTCGAGGCGTTCAGACGGCTTGCCGCAGGGGATCTCCGCCCCGTCGGCCATGCGTTTCGCGCCGATGCGATCAGGCGAATCTGGGAAACCGGGCACGACGTCATAGCGCGCGCTTCGAGCCTTACGGGCCCCTCCCTTGCACGGGAAACGGGTCTCAGCGACTCTCCGGCGCTCGCTCGGGCCGTACGCGTCGAAAGCCGAGACGACGCCGTAGCGCTGCGCGACAAGGTGCGCGCGCACCTGAGCGCTCCGCGGTTCGATCCCGACGACGATGCGGTGCGCGTCGCCCTTGTGGAGGCGACGGAGGGCATGCAGTGCCCCTGCCTTGTGATGCCGGGCTTGGTCGATGGCCTGATCCCCCACCGGGACGCCTTCGACCCGGTGAAAAGCGACAAGGAGCGCGAGCGGGCGCTCGAAGCCGGGAGGGCGCGTCTTGCCGCATGCCTTCCCCGGGGAGTGCCGCTCCTTGTGGCATCGACGTTTTCCCGCGCAGACCTCGAGGCGGCCGAGAGGGCGAACATGGAGGTGGTGCGCATCGCCTCTGTCGAGGGGAGGCGAACGGCGTCTGTGAGGCCCTCGATCTTCCTCAAGGGGCAAAACGACGGGCAGGAGGTGTTTGCCAAAGAGAGCACGCAGGCCCTCAAAGACTTCGTCGCCGGCGCGGCAAACAGGTGATCGGCAGACGAGCGCGGGGCTTTGCGCGCCGCGAAAAGAAGAGGGGGGACGATGAAGGAGTTCAAGGCCGAATCCCGTGCGCTTTTAGGGCTCATGGTCGATTCGATATACGCCAATCGGGACGTGTTTCTGCGCGAGCTCGTATCCAACGCCTCCGACGCGATAGACAAGGCTCGTCTGGCATGCCGGGCAGACCAGACGGAGGCGGACAAGGAGGACAAGCGCTGCATCCGCATCGCGTTCGAGAAGGACGCGCGACTGCTGTGCGTGTCCGACGACGGGATCGGCATGAGCCGAGAAGAGCTCGAGGAGTACCTGGGCACCATCGCCCATTCGGGCAGCAGGCAGCTCAAAGACGCCCTGGAGCGCAAAGACCGCCCGACCGCAAACGAGATCATCGGGCAGTTCGGCGTAGGGTTCTACTCGTCGTTCATGGTGGCCGACCGCGTGACGGTGGTGTCTCGCCGGCTCGGCTGCGAAGAGGCGTTCCAGTGGAAAAGCGACGGCGCGGACGGGTACGAGACCTACCCTGCGCGCAGAGGGAGTCCGGGCACCGACGTCATCCTGCACATCCGCCCGAGCACGCCTGAGACAAACTACGAGCGCTATCTCGACCAGCAGACGCTGCAAAGCCTCGTGAGGCGCTACAGCAACTACATCCGCCACCCCATCGTCATGGATCTCGCAGACGAGTCCTTCGACGAGAATACCGGCGCCTTGGTGCGCAACGAGGAGTCCGTCGCGCGCACCGTGGTCAACGCGATGGTCCCCCCGTGGGAGAAGACGGAAGGCGACGTGCCGGAGCAAGGGGCCTTTGAGTTTTTCCGCACGGAGTTTCAGGACGATCGCGACCCCTTGCACTCCATCACGGTACGGGCCCGCGGCGCCATCGACTACGATGCGCTTTTGTTCGTCCCCTCGCACGCCCCCGCAGACCTCTTCTCCAAAGACCGTCCGTACGGGCTGCGCCTCTACAGCAGAGGCGTCCTGATAGCGGACGACTGCGCGGCGCTTCTGCCGAGCCATTTGAGGTTCGTGCGCGGCGTGGTGGATGCGGAAAGCCTCGATCTGAACGTGTCGCGCGAGTCGGTTCAAGACGACGCCAGGATGCTCATCATGAGCCGGCAGATCGAAAAGAGCGTCATCGCCTCCCTGAAAGACCTCATGGAACGCGATCGCGCACGCTACGAAGAGATCTTTCGCCTCTTCGGCACGGGGCTGAAATACGCGATATGCTCAAGCGGAGCGACGCTGAGCGAGCTTTTGAACGGCCTGTTGCTCTACCCTTCGGCGCGCCACGGAAAACTGGTCTCGCTGCAAGAGTACCTCGACGAGGCGGACGACCCCAAACGCGCCGAGATCTACTACGCCGCCGGCAACAGCGTCGAGCGCATGAAGCGCTCCGTCGCCGTTTCAACCGTGCTCTCGCGGGGACGCGACGTGCTGCTGTGCTCCAACGGAGCCCAAGACGAGCTGTGCTTCATGATCATGGGCACCTACAAGGGAGCCCCCTTCCACAGCGTGGCGAGCTCGAACCTGGCCGTCGGTGACGATGCCGAAAGCGACGAGGGGGAAGGCGACCGATCACGGCAAGACGCCGCGCTTGCCGCGCTCTTCGAGGCCGCGCCCCAGCCGCTTTCCCGCGTGGTCGCCTCGCGCTACCTGACAAAGCACGACGAGGCCGCCTCTCGCGTGGCGACCGATGGAGCGCTCACCATATCCATGGCCAAGTACCTCTCCGCGAAGGCGCGCCAGGGACAGGCGCCCGTCCCCCGCTACGTGCTCGAGGTGAACTGCGGCCACGCCCTGTTCGAGCGTGCAGCGACCGCTTGCGCCCGGTCGGATGCCGAGACGGTCGCGCACTGCGCCCGCGTGCTCCTCGGGCAGGCGCTGCTTGCCGAGGACATCGCCTTGCAAGACCCCCTCGCCTTCAACGCCTCCGTCAACGCACTTCTCACCTCGCCTCACGAGAGCGCGTCTGCTGCCCTATAATGGGGTTTGCCGAAGGGAGAGGATGCTTCATGGGCAACGGCTCTAAAAATATCCCCTTCGACACCGGGAACGCGCCTCTCTTCCCGGCCGTTTTGCTTGCGCTCGGATTCGGCCTGCACAATGCGTGGGTGTGCACGACCATGTATCTGACGCACAGCGTCTTTGGCATATCGAACACCTTCTTAAGCCCCCACGGAGAAACCTTCTCGCTCGTCTACGTGCTGTCCGCGCTGGCCTACGGCCTGACGGCGCTCACCGTTGCTGCTCTCGATCAGAAGCTCACCCGGTTTTTCCGCTCGCGCTCGGCCATGGGGGCTGCGGCGGCCGTCACCTGCCTCGGCACCCTCGCCGCCGCCATTCCCCCCGCCGCCCCCGAACTCTCGTTTTTCCTGGAGTGCCTCTCGGGGGCGCTCACCGGCATCGGATCCTCCACGCTCATCCTGTACTGGGCCATAGTATTCTCACGAGAGCGAAGCGACGTCGCAGTCATCTGCGGAACCACGGGCATCGTCGCAGGTTTCGCCGTCAGCTCCCTGGTCATCCAGACCGCTCCCGCACCTTACGGGGCTTTGGCGACGGCCGCCGTCCCCTTCGCCGAGTTCGCCCTGCTTCTCAAGGTGTATTCGACCTCCCGAAGCAGCCGCGCGGATGCGTTCTACCCGCTTCCCTCGCGCAAAAGCCGCTTCGCCTTCATGTTCGCCGCCCCCGCCGTCCTCATCGGGGCCTCGCTCAGCGTGCTCAAGCACATCTCCGTGCAAACGACCCTCGGCGACGGCGTGACGCCTGAAAACGTCATCGTCCTCCTCATGGCAGGCAGCATGGCGCTCGTCCTGTTCGTGTTTTTCGGACAGAGCCGCCCCCAGCAACGCCAGGACCTCTTCTTTTCCAAAGGGGTCGCCCCCGCCTTGGCGTGCGCGGCGCTTCTCGCCTCGATCATGACGGAAGAAACCGAGCTTGCCGACCTTTTCATCCTCGTCGCCTACCTCCTCATCGAGACGTTGATGTGGGTCATACCGTCATGCATCTCCCACGAGACCCGCCTCTCGCCGTTGTTCCTCTTCGGCGTCGTGCGGGGCGTCCTGACGTTGGCGATGTGCGTCGGAACCCTCGCAGCGCCCTACGCCGAGGTTCTCATGGTCCAAAGCAGCCTTGTGACCATCCTCGCGGTGACGGTGAGCGTCGCTTTGGGGTTTGCCATGATGCCGCGGGGGACGGACATCCTGCGCGCGCTCACGCAATGCCCGCTCGTGCGCTTGGTTTCGCTCGAAATCGACGGGGACAAAGGCATCCTCGCCGCGCGCAGCGCGCAGGGAGGGGATGCGGCAGGCGCCCTTGATCAAGCCGGGGAGGCCGAGGGCAGCACCAAGGGAGGCCCTCAACCGCCGGAGGAAGAATACGCAGACCTTGACGCAGGCCCCGATGAGGAGAAAGCCGCGAACAAGACGACGGAGGACAGAGACGAGGAGGGCGCACGGCCCGACGAGGAGCCTGAAGGCCGAGGGGACGACAGGCGACCCCCGGGGAGGTTCACCCGCAGGGTGAAGCTCGTCGCTCAGACCTACCTGCTCACCAAGCGAGAGACCGACATCCTGTTCGAGCTTGCGAAGGGCAACAGCCCCGTATTCATCCAGGAGAAGTACTACATCTCGGCGGGTACCGTCAAAACGCACATCCGCAACATCTACCGCAAGCTCAACGTTCACAAGCGCCAGGATCTGATGCGCCTCATCGAGGAGTTCGACTCCTTCGACACGTAAAGGGATAAGGGAGGCGTTGCGCAAGGAAGCGCCGC
>CAZBEP010000073.1:0-5802 GCA_964490925.1 uncultured Eggerthellaceae bacterium
CCGGACTCCGAGGCGACGACCGATCCCGGCCAGTACGCGACGTCGTCGGGCATCTTCTCCGACCTGCCCGAGACGTACTACTACAACGCCGCCGTCGAGTGGTGCTATCGGGAGGGCATCGTCACCGGGTACGAGGACGCGGCCACCGGGGAGGAGACGGGGCTGTTCGGGCCTGAGGACCCGATCACCCGCGAGCAGCTTGCCACGATCGCGAGCAGGGTCGCCTCGTGGGCGGGCATCGACACGACCGCCAGCGACACCGCCGGCTTCGACGCGGCTCCCGACCGCTCGGCGGTCACCCTCTTCGCGGTGTCCCACATGGCGTGGTGCTACGAGCGGGGCATCCTCACCGGCAACCTCAACACCGGCGAGCTGATGCCGACCGACGGGGCAACCCGCTCCCAGGCGGCCAAGATCTTCACTGTCCTCATGCGCGACGTGCTCGGCGACATCGACCTCGGGTAGCGGCATGGCGGGCGAACGCATTCGGGCGGGCCGTGCGCCCGCCCGCGCCCGCGCGGCGCTCTGCCGCGCGGGCGCAGCCCTTGCGGCCGCGCTGCTCGCGGCGACGATGCTGTTCGCGCCCGGCTGCGCGGGGGGCGAGTCGGCGAACGAGCAGGCGGCGCGGCAGGCGGCCGAGGACATCCTTGCGCGCATCGACCAAGGGGACGTCGAGACGGCCATGGCCTACCTCGACGCGGCGTGGTTCGACGTGTCCGTCTACGGCGTGTCCGACGAGGATTTCGTCGCGGCGTTCTTCGCGACCTTCTCCTACGAGGTGGGCGAGGCCGACGAGCTGTCCGACGGGTCGGTCGGAGTGGAGCTGTGGTTCTCCACGCTTGACGGCGCGCAGTTCGAAGATGCCCTCAGAGACGCCTACTCTGCGGCCTATGCCGCCGGCGAGGCACCTGACGCGGCCGAGGCGGCGGCCGAGGCGTCCTCCGTCGAGACGGGCGAGGACGACCCCTACCTGCTCTACCTCGTCGAGGACGACGGGGGGTCGTGGGTCGTCGAGAACGAGGGAGGGTTCGGCGCGGCGCTGCTCGGCGGCTACGACCCGCGCCAGGAAATGGACTAGAAGGCCGATGGAGGCCGAGAGACGGCCGGAGCGTCCCCGACGGGAAGGGCTTCTCCTCGGGGCTTTCGGTTGGCGGCGCCGGCAGGCGCACGACGACGAGGGGGAGTACGAGGTGAGAGGAAAACCCACCGCCGGGCAGATGCCCCGTCGCGGGCAGTCGCTCCGCCGCGGGCCGGCGATGACGCGGCGGGGCTTCGCGAAGGCCGGGGCGGCTGCGCTCGCCGCCGCTGCGGCCGCCGCGCTTCCCGGCTGCCAATCGGATTTCGGGGACGCGCTCTTCCGCAACCAGCGGACGATCATTGACGACGCGGGGCGCGAGCTTTCCATTCCGACGGCGAACGCAATCGAGCGCGTGTACTACACGTCGGGTCTCGCGCAGATCTACGTGTTCTCTCTCGACCCCTCCCTGCAAGGCGGCACGTGCAGCCAGTACGAAGAGGCGCAACTGAAATACCTGCCGGAGGGCACCGAGGATCTCGTGTGGATGGGGTCGCTGTCCGACGGCGGGGAGATCGACCGCGAAGAGCTCATGCGCCAGGAGATCGACATCGTGTTCTCGATCAGCGGCGTCGGGCTTACGGCGGCCAACATTTCCGATGCCGAGTCGCTGCAAGAATCGACGGGGATCCCGGTCGTGCTCGTCGACGGCTCCTTCGAGTGCATCGGGGACGCCTACCGCTTCGTGGGAGACATCCTCGGGCGCGAGGAGCGCGCCGAGGAGATAGCCTCCTACATCGAACAAGTCTATGCCGAGGTGACCGAGGCCGTTTCGGTGATATCCGACGAGGAGCGCGTGTCGCTGTACTACGCGGAGGGCGCCTTCGGGTTGGCGACCGAGCCGAACACGTCCCAGCATGCGAGCTGTTTCGAGGCGGCGCGCGCCCTCAACGTCGCGCAGGTCGAGCTCAACGTCGACCTCGGCATGTCGACGACGTCGCTCGAGTCGGTGCGCGCGTGGGATCCCGAGGTGATCATCGCCTGGGATGCCGAGGTGCTCGGCGGGGCGGCGGAGATCATCAAGACCGACGAGACGTGGAAGGGCATCCGCGCCGTCGATACCGGGCGGGTGTACGCGATGCCGGCGATGCCGTTCGCGTGGTGCGACCGCCCTCCCGGCGTCAACCGCATCCTCGGTCTGCAGTGGGTCGCGAACATGCTCTACCCCGACGTCTACGACGTCGACATGGTCGAGGAGGCGAAGAAGTTCTACAGCACGCTGTACTGGTATGACCTGACCGACGAAGAGGCGGTGGAGCTGTTGGGGAACAGCTACCCGCCCTATCGGGCGTGACGGCGCACAACGAACGGAGGAGACCGAAACCCCATGGACGACTTGATGGACACCTATCTGCCCGACGTGCTGCACGATATCTCGAGCGTGCTGCTCGTGCCTACGATGATCGCGATCATCGTCATGCTTGCGGTCATGCTGTTCCTCGTCGGGCAGACGGTCGTGGAGTTCTTTACGGAGCGTCGGCGCTATCGGCAAAACGCCGCCCGCATCGTGAACGACATCGTCAAGGCAGACTACAGGGGCATCGAGTCCGTTATCGCTGAAAGCGCGCTGCTCAGGAGCCATAAGTCGGCGCTCATCCTCGTGGCGCGCAATATGGGTCTGCCGGAGGAGCCGCTGTTTGCGCTCGCGCAGTTGTCCATCAACGCCTCCGACCGGCGCTACCGCCGCCGCCTCGCGTGGAGCGAGACGCTTTCAAAGATCGGGCCGATGCTCGGCCTCATGGGAACGCTCATACCGCTTGGTCCGGGCATCGTGGCGCTCGGTAACAACGACATCCAGACCTTGTCGAACTCCCTGCTCGTCGCGTTCGACGCGACGGTGTGCGGGCTTGTCGCGGCGCTCGTGTCCATCGTCGTCTCGCGGGTGCGCTCGGGCTGGTACACCGAGTACGTGACGACGCTCGAATCGCTCATGAGCTGCGTGATCGATAAGGCCGACGAGGCGCGCGGCAAGGGGATCGCGCTTCCGGCCGACTATGCGGGCGACCCGATCCTCGAGTACGAGGCCGCGACGAAGGGCCGTGCGGCCTCTCAGGGGATCGCAGGCGCGCAGAAGGGCGGCAAGTGACATGGCCAGGGGGTTCCGGACGAGCCGGTTTCGGCGGCGCACGGGAGACATCGGGGAGGACGTCAACCCGTCGGCCTACATCGTGAACCTCGCCGACTGCATGCTCGTGCTCGCGTGCGGGTTCCTCGTGGCGATGCTTGCGCGCTCCGCCGCGATGAGCGCCGCTCTGCAGGAGGTCAGCGAGCAGGATCTCCAAGAGGTGGACGCAGACGTCGTCTCCTCGGAAGACGTCGAGGGGGGGTACGGCTTCGTGAACGCCGGCACGGTGTGGCTCGACCCCGCGACGGGAGACCTGTACATGATCGTGGACGAATCGACATCGGCTTCGTCTGGGACTGAGGAAGCCGACGACTCGTCGTCGGAGGACGAGAGCGCCGACGACTCGTCGTCGGGGGGCGAGGGCGATGCGTCAGAGGAGGAGGGCGATGCGTCGGGTGACTAGCGCGGAAAGGCCGGGGAAATCCCGCGCCGGCGGGGAGGCGGGCGGCGATGCCGCCGCAGCCGCCGGCTCCGCCGGAGCGGCCGCGCCGCTTGACGAGGTGCCTGGCGGAGCCTCTGCCTCTGCCGGAACGGTCGCCTCTGCCGGCTTCGCCGAGGCGCCCGCCTCTGCCGGCTCCGCCGGGGCGTCTGCCTCTGCCGGAGCGCCCGCGCCGCTTGACGACGAGAGGCTCGCGCGCGAGCTTATCGAGCAGGTAGAGGGCCGCGCGACGATAACGGACGACGAGGCGGAGGAGATCAGGTGCCTCGGCTTCGAGTCGCGCTTCCGCCCCGTCGTGGCGATCGGCGTCGTGGCGGCGCTTGCGGCCGCGTTCCTGCTCTCGTTCGGGGTCGGTCGCTACTCGATGAACCCTCTCGACGTCGTCGATACGGTGTTCCGCACGATCATCGGCGACTACGCCAACATCGACGTGAACATGTGGCGCACGGTTTTTCTCATCCGGCTGCCGCGCATCGCGGTCGTCATGCTCGTGGGCGCGGGCCTCGCGCTTGCGGGCGCAAGCTATCAGGGCATGTTCAAGAATCCGCTCACTTCGCCGGACTTGCTCGGCGCCTCGACGGGCGCGTCGGTGGGCGCGGCGTTCGCCTTGCTGCTGAGCCTCGGGAACACCTCGGTGCAGCTGTTCGCGTTCGTCGGGGGGCTGCTTGCCGTCGGCATGGCGGTGTGGCTTGCGCGATTCGTGCGCTACGATGCCATGCTGGCGCTCGTGCTCGCCGGCATCCTGGTGTCGACGCTGTTCGAGGCGGTCATGTCGGGCATCAAGCTGTTCGCCGACGGCGACGACAAGCTGCCGGAGATCACCTATTGGCTCATGGGGTCGTTCGCCCGCGTCGACGCCTCGGACGTGCTGCCGTTCGCCGTGCCGATGGCTGCGGGGATGGCTCTGCTCCTGCTGAACGCCTGGAAGCTCAACGCGCTGTCGTTCGGCGACGAGGAGGCTCGCGCGCTCGGCGTGAACACGGGCGCGACGCGCCTGCTCGTCATCCTGGGGGCGACGCTCGCTACGAGCGTGTCGGTTGCGATCGCGGGCGTCGTCGGATGGGTGGGGCTGGTGGTGCCGCATCTCGCGCGGGCTCTCGTCGGACCGAACTACAAGGTGCTCCTGCCGACGTCGATGGCGGTCGGCGCGGTGTTCCTCCTGCTGGTAGACAACGTGTCGCGCCTCACGCTGTCCGTGGAGATACCCATCGGCATCCTCACGGCGGTTCTCGGCGTGCCGTTTTTCGTGTTCATCTTCCGCAAGAACATGAGGGGGTGGTAGGCGGTGGGCGCCGAGGGCCTCCTTGAGGTGGAGGGGCTGCGCTGCGGATACGGAAAGCGGTACTTCACCGAGATCGTTCACGACGCGTCGTTTTCGGTGGCTCCGGGGGAGTTCGTGTGCGTTGTCGGCGCGAACGGCTGCGGGAAAACGACGATGCTCAAGGCGGTCATGGGGCTGCTTCCCGCCGCAGGGGGTCGCGTCTTCGTCGGCGGGGAGGACGCGCTGCGCATGCGCGAGCGGGAGCGCGCCCGCCGGTTCGCCTACATTCCGCAGGCCCACACGCCGCCGTTTCCCTTCATCGTCGCCGACGTGGTTCTGCTTGGGCGCACGCCGTACGTGGGAGGGCTTGCGCGCGTGTCGCGGCGCGACCGGGCCGTCGCGTACAAGGCGCTCGAGCTGCTCGGCGTCTCCGATCTCGCCCGGCGGCCCTACACGCAGCTTTCCGGCGGGCAGCAGCAGCTCGTGCTCATCGCACGGGCGCTCGCCCAGCAGTCCGACATCCTCGTCATGGACGAGCCGACTGCCTCGCTCGACTTCGGGAATCAGCAGCTCGTGCTCTCCCGCATGCGGACGCTCGCGCGCATGGGGAAGGCGGTGGTCATGGTGACGCACGACCCCGACCACGCGCTCCTGTGCGCGACGCGCGTCGTCATGATGGAGCGCGGCCGCACGGTGGGGGACGGCCCGCCGGAGGAGTGCATCACGACCGAGACGCTGCGGCGCCTGTACGGCGCGCGTGCGGAGGTTGCCGACGTGACGCTGAGCAGCGGCGATCAAGAGCGCGTCTGCGTCCCTTTGCTGTAGGCGGTCTGTGCTGCGCCCGGGCGCAGGACGCGCTCCCTCCTCCGGGGAGCGCGTGGCCGCCTCCTCCGGGGGGCGCG
>CAZBEP010000073.1:5902-8048 GCA_964490925.1 uncultured Eggerthellaceae bacterium
CTGCTGAGCGATATTCGTTCAGCAAGGGGTCTTTTCTGCCACGGGAGGCCCTCGCGCGTCGCGCGCAGACGCGGGGACGACTGCCGGACTCCGTGCGCTCTCGCGTGATCGATTCCTCGCGCGTCGCGCGCAGACGCGGGGGCGGCTCTTCCGACTTTCTTCGGAGGCCGGTTTCGCGGTGGAACAGCCCTACCGGAAAACCCCATGCCGCCTTCTGTTTTTTGCTGATCATAGTCACCCACGCAGACCTCCGAAGAGCCGAAGGACGCCCGGTGCGCCGCGTTTCGCTCGGTCAGACCCGGTACAGCTCGCTCAGGGTGACCGAGCGGCTTTGCGGATCGCCTGCGAGCCTTGCCTGGGTTGCCGCGGCCAGCGGGTTGCGGGAAAACAGGTAGAACCCGACCGCCTCGAACCCCTTCACGAGCCTGCTTCGCTCGCGAAGCGTGTCGAGCGCCTCCGTCTCGTTGAACGAGCACCGCCATTTGCATCCTCCGACGATCATCTGCTTGCTGAACCGATCTGCGGCGATGACGTCGATTTCTGCGTGCCGCTTTGTGCGCGGATCCGTTCCCCACCATGATCCGAACCCCGATGCGCTGATCGGCAGTGCGTTCGAGACCGATTGCCGCAGCATCCATTGCAGGCATACGCGCTCGAATCGTCGCCCGAAGTACGTGTCGAGCGCGTCTTCCGGCATCGCTTTCGCGACGATGCCGCCCGCTCCGGCCTCGATGTCGCCTGCCGAGGGCATGACGAAGGTGTACCAGAAGTCGTAGCAGGCGTCGGCGAAGCGGTAGATGCCGCGCCGCGACGTCGCGGGATTCTCTCCGAAGGGGACGAGTCGCTCGACGATGTCGAGGTCGCACAGCGCTTTGAGGTACTTCGGAACGGAAGTTCGTTCGACCCCCGAGCGATCGGCAATTTCGTTCTGTCGGTTCGCCCCGGTTCCGAGCGAGCGGAGCAGCGAGTTGTAGGCGGCGGGCCCCCGGAATTCCTGGCGCAGGAGCATCAGCGGCTCTTCGAACAGAAGCCCGTCGCTCGAGAAGAAGAGGCGCTCGAGGTTCTCGCGGAACGAAAGCCCGTCGTCGATGTTCGAAAGGTAGTACGGGACGCCGCCGACGCATGCATAGTAGCGGAAGGCGTCCTCGTCGCTTGCATGCGGGGTCATCTCGCGGGCGGTGCGGTAGTCGAACGGCCGGATGCGCATCTGGGCGGTTCGCCGTCCGTGCAAGGGGCTCTTCTGTCCGAGGACCTCGCCTTCCATGAACCCCTGGTTGCTCCCGCAGAGGATCATGAGCAGGCGCGTGTTCTGGAAACGATGGTCGATAACGATCTGGAGCGCGGATACGAGGGAAGCATTTGCGGCCGCCGCATAGGGAAACTCGTCGAACACGAACACGAACGGCTCTTTGGCCGCCCTGTCGGCAAGATATTCGAACGCGGCACGCCATGATTCGAACCGGGTTCCGCTTGGCAACGAGAAGAACGTAGCGATCTCGCGACAGAAGTCAGACAGGTTGTTCGCGTCGGTCTGTTGCTGCGCGGTGAAGAAAAGCGTCCGCTTGTCGCGAGAGAATCTGCTGATCATCGTCGTTTTTCCGATACGCCTGCGCCCGTAGACCACAACCATCTCGAAGCGGCCCGAGCGATACGCCCGATCAAGCGCGGCGAGCTCTTGCTCCCTTCCGACAAACACGCTCTCTCCTAAGATGCTCGTGAGAATAATGCTTATAAGCATCTTAGCTAACACAGAGGGAGTGGCGGGGGAGAAAGACGCGAGCGGCTCCCCCGAGCGCGGCGCGTCACGTGGCACGGCTCTGTGCTATGCTGCGAGTCGCCGCGCCGCCGCAGGGGCGGCGCCGAGGAAGGCGAGGCCATGCCCGAACATCGCACAGTCGTGTTGCTCCCGACGTACGCCCAGGTCGTCGCATACCGAAAGCGCCAGGCGCGCGAAGGCGGGCCGGGGTCGTTCCGCTGCGAGGTCGCGACGGCGACGTCGTGGGCGGAAAGCCTGTGGGAGCTGTTCGGCGACGGCCGCGCGTTCGTGACCGACGCATACCGTGACATCGCGCTCGCCCTGGCACTCACGCAGGCGGGCGCGGACGAGACGCGGGACGCGCGAGACGTGAGGGGCATGCGGGACGCG